>NZ_QPFS01000096.1:0-19710 GCF_010906995.1 Rhodopseudomonas sp. WA056
CCTGCCGGACTCTCCCGGGGCGCGGGGAGAGGTGACAAGCTCAGATCCCCAAGAGCTTGCGGGCGTTGTGCTTCAGCACCTTGGGCCGGACTTCGTCGCGGATCTCGAGCTTGGCGAAGTCCGACAGCCAGCGGTCGGGCGTGATCACCGGCCAGTCCGAGCCGAACAGCATCTTGTCCTGCAGGATGGTGTTGATGTAGCGCACCAGGATCGGCGGAAAGTACTTCGGCGACCAGCCCGACAGGTCGATGTAGACGTTGGGCTTGTGGGTCGCGACCGACAGCGCCTCTTCCTGCCAGGGGAAGGACGGGTGCGCCAGAATGATCTTCATGTCGGGGAAGTCGGCGGCGACGTCGTCCATGTACATCGGGTTGGAGTATTTCAGCCGCATTCCCATGCCGCCCGGCATGCCGGAGCCGACGCCGGTCTGGCCGGTGTGAAACAGCGCGATCGCGCCGCCTTCCTGGATCGCCTCGTACAGCGGGTAGGCGAGCCGGTCGTTCGGATAGAACCCCTGCATCGTCGGGTGGAATTTGAATCCCTTGATGCCGTAGTCCTTGATCAGCCGCCGCGCCTCGCGCACGCCGAGCTTGCCCTTGTGCGGGTCGATCGAGGCGAACGGAATCAGCACGTCCGAGTTCTGCCGGGCGATCTCGATCATCTCGTCGTTGTTGTAACGGCGGAAGCCGGTCTCGCGCTCGGCGTCGACCGGGAAGATCACCGCGGCGATCTTCTTGGCCCGATAATACGCCGCTGTTTCGGGGACCGTCGGCGGATGCTTGTTGGGCGAGCCGAAATACTCGGCCATGCGCGCCTGGAAGTCGTCGTAGCCGTCGTCGGCGTGGCAGCCGCACGGCTCTTCGGCATGGGTGTGGATATCGATGGCGACCAGATCGTCGGGATTGAGCATCGGGCGTTTCCTTCGGGCGTTGCTCGCCTTCTTGGCGGCGGAGAATTGATTATGGTCTATAATTATTTTGTTGCGCTGTGAAGCGTTGCGGCGTGTCTCCGCGTGCCGCCGGGCCGACCATTTCGGCGATTTCGGCCGCGCCGCCCGTGGATCGGGCCGAATCTCCCAAACAGCTCGGGATTGGTCGGGCGGATCGATTGACAGGCCGGGAGTCGCTGGATAGATAAATCCCGTCCCGGGCGGTCCGCCGCCGGCGGGCTGTTTTTGTTTTGCATTCCGGCCAGTTGTCACGGCCTTTCAACCAGTCAGGATAGACCCATGAAGGTCCGTAACTCGCTGAAGTCGCTGCTCGCCCGCCACCGCGAAAATCGTCTGGTTCGTCGCAAGGGCCGGCTCTACGTCATCAACAAGACCCAGCGTCGGTTCAAGGCCCGTCAGGGCTGATTGCGACGGGCCGTTCGCGGCTCGCGCTCTATATCTCACGCCGGTGTGACGCGCGCGCTGCTTTGCAGCGCGCTTTGTCGTGTCTACACTGTCCCGATGGCGTTGGTCCTTCGACATTCCTGCTTCGGCTTTTGCGCGTTGACGCTTGCCACGGTGTTTCTGGGCATGCCTGAGGGGGCGCGCGCCCAAGCCCCCGACGGGCCAAAGCACCCATTGGAGAAGCCGCTCGCTCAGCCGCCGGCGCCGCCGGAGAAGCTGCCGCGGGTGCCGACCGACCGCACCAAGGGGCTCGACTTTCTGTTCGGCGCTCTGAAGGCTGCTCCCGACGAGGCCAGCGCCAAGCATGTCGAGGGGCGGATCTGGGCGCTGTGGAACCAGACCGCCAGCGACACCACGGCGCTGCTGATGGCACGCTCCAAAGTCGCGATGGACGCCAAGAACTTCGACGTCGCGGTGAAACTGCTCGACGCCGTGATCAAGCTCAAGCCGGATTATGTCGAAGGCTGGAACCGGCGCGCCACGATTTATTATTTGCAGAACGACTACATGCACTCGCTCGAAGACATCGAGCAGGTGCTGGCGCGCGAGCCGCGCCATTTCGGTGCGCTCGCCGGCCTCGGCATGATCATGCAGGAACTCGGCGACGACAAACGCGCGCTCGACGCGTTCCGCAGGGCGCTGGCGCTCAATCCGCATCTCGACAAGGTGCCGGACCTCGTCAAGACGCTGACGGAGAAGGTCGAAGGCCGCGACATCTGAGGCGCTTCTGCGCCGGTCGCGCTTTGATTCCGGCCGAGCCACCCCACATCCAGGGTCCACCGCGAAGATCGCGCCGGCCGGGTGCCGCGCGGTCGATCATCGGCATCAGCACGGGAGATCCCAATGAGCACGACATCCGGTTCGGCGAAGTGGCAGGGCGGCATCAAGGACGGCAAGGGCGCGATCTCGACCAAGAGCGGCGCGCTGTCCGAATATCCCTATGGCTTCGCCAGCCGGTTCGAAGGCAAGCCCGGCTCCAACCCTGAGGAACTGATCGGCGCCGCCCACGCCGCCTGCTTCACCATGGCGTTGTCGCTGATCCTCGGCGAAGCCAAGCTCACCGCCGAGCAGATGGACACCAAAGCCGACGTCACGTTGGAGAAGCAGGGCGACGGTTTCGCTATCACTGCGATCCATCTGACGCTCACAGCCAAGATCCCCGGCGCCGACGACGCCACTTTCCAGGACTGCGCCGCCAAGGCGAAAGCCGGCTGCCCAGTGTCGAAGCTGCTGAATACCAAGATCACGCTGGATGCGAAGCTGGTGAGCTGAGCGCCGATTCCCTGTCATTCCGGGGCGCCCGCGTAGCGTGCGAACCCGGAATCCAGAGGTTGTTGCACCTCAGGCCCACACCATCTCGAGGTTCCGGGTTCGCGCTTCGCGCGCCCCGGAACGACAAGGCTAGGCGGACTTTGACAATCGGACAAAAATGTCCGATATATTGGTCCTGTCGAGGTCTCGACATGGACAAGCGTGATCGGTTCATCGGTTCATCGGTTCATCGGTTCATCGGTTCATCGGTTCATCGGTTCATCGGTTCATCGGTTCATCGGTTCATCGCTGAGTTGCGGGAAGAGGCCCGTGTGCGGGGGCTGCGCTTTCGCGTCGACTACCGCAAGGGCAAAGGCGGACACGCGATGGTGTTCGTCGGCGATCGCCTGACGACATTGCCGAGTCGAGAGATCGATCCCAAAGACCGCGAGGAAGATACGAAAACACCTGGGTCTTGCAGACTAGTCGGCCGACGGTGGCCACCGAATGAGGATTTGCTGATGAAAACCTACGCCTACGCGGCAGAATTCGAGCCGGGCGATCGGCGCGGCGTCGTCGTGGTGAGTTTTCCTGATGTGCCCGAGGCGATCACTCAGGGTGACGACATGGCTGACGCCCGCGCGCAGGCGGAGGAAGCTCTCGGTCTGGCCCTTCTGAGCTATCCGCAGCGCGGCCTTCCGCTGCCGAAGGCAAAGACCAAGACCAAGGGGCTTATCATGATCGCAGTTGCCCCCGAGGTCGCTGCGAAACTGGCAGTCCTGGAGGCCTTCGCTGAGGCCGGTATCAACAAAAGCGAATTCGCGCGCCGGACGGGCAAAGACGAGAAGGAGGTTCGCCGAATCCTCGATCCACGGCATCCGACCAAGTTGCCGGCAATGGTCGAAGCGTTACGTGCGCTCGGCAAGCGGCTAGTCATCGGAGTCGAAGAGGCGGCTTAAGCCGCCGCCTCACACGTCCGTATCGCTCGGTCCGACATAGGCGATGCGGACCATGTTGGTCGCGCCGGGGGTGCCGAGCGGCACGCCGGCGACGATGATGACGCGCTGTCCGGACTTGGCGAAGCCGTCGCGGAACGCGATGCGGCCGGCGCGGTCGACCATGTCGTCCTGATCCTTGGCGTCCTCAGCCACCACGCAATGCACGCCCCACACCGCCGACAATTTGCGCCCGGTGTGAAGGCTCGGGGTGATCGCCACCACAGGCACCTTCGGCCGTTCGCGCGCCACCCGCAGCGCGGTCGAGCCCGACGAGGTCCAGCAGATGATCGCTGAGAGATCGAGCGTTTCGGCGATCTGCCGCGCCGCCCCCGCGATCGCGTCGCCCGCTGTCGCTTCCGGATCGGGGCGCTGCGACGTCACCACCGAGCGATAGGTGGCATCGCGCTCCACCTCTTCGCCGATCCGGTTCATCGTCGACACCGCTTCGACTGGATATTTGCCGGCGGCGGATTCGGCCGACAGCATGATCGCGTCGGCGCCTTCATAGACCGCGGTGGCGACGTCGGAGACCTCGGCACGGGTCGGCACCGGGCTCGAAATCATCGACTCCAGCATCTGGGTGGCGACCACCACCGGCTTTCCGGCGCGCCGCGCCATCCGCGTCATCTGCTTCTGCAGGCTCGGCACCCGTTCCAGCGGCATTTCGACTCCGAGGTCGCCACGGGCGACCATCAACGCGTCGGAGACGTCGAGGATGTCCTGCAGCCGGTCGATCGCCTGCGGCTTTTCGATCTTGGCCATCACCGCCGCGCGGCCGCGGATCATCCGCTTGGCCTCGACAACGTCTTCGGCGCGCTGCACGAAGCTCAGCGCCACCCAATCGATCCCGGTCTCGCATGCGGCTTCGAGGTCGGCGCGATCCTTGTTGGTCATCGCCGACATCGGCAGGTCGGTGTCGGGCAGACTGACGCCCTTGCGGTCGCTCATCTTGCCGCCGATCACCACGCGCGTGACCGCGCGGTCGCCTTCAGTCTCCTCGCAGATCAGCCTCACCTTGCCGTCGTCGAGCAGCAGCGCGTCGCCGACCTTGAGAGCCGAGAGGATCTCCGGATGCGGCAGATGCACCCGGGTCGCGTCCCCGGGCTCCTTGACCGAGTCGAGGACGAAGCTCGAGCCGTTGTTGAGCTGCACCGGTCCGTTTGCGAACGAGCCGAGCCGCAACTTCGGGCCCTGCAGGTCGACCAGGATGCCGATCGGCCGTCCGTAGCTGCTCTCGACATTGCGGATGGTCTTGACCAGATCCCGCATCTTGTCGTGCGAGGTGTGGCTCATGTTGATCCGGAACACGTCGGCGCCGGCCTCGAACAGCTTGCGGATCATTGCGCTGTCGGAGGAGGCGGGGCCGAGCGTGGCGAGGATCTTGATCCGACGCAGGCGTCTCATGGCTTGGTCCCGGCCTCGCCTGGCGTTCCAGGCGTGGCGGGCGCAGTGCGGCCCTGGGACGGTGGGATACCCGGCAAACCGGGCCCCGGCGCTCCGGGCAATCCGGGCAGTGTCTGCATGTTCTGTTCGTTGCTTTCGGTCAGTTGCACGGTCCAGGCCCGTTGCTCGCCGGTGTCGACCTCGAAGAAGCCGGTGCGGTCGAAGCCGCGCGCCAGGCAGTTCTCGGTGCCCTTGATGGTGAATTCCTTGTCGCGCGAGCACATGAAGGCCTGCCCCGACCATTCGCCGCCACGGTCGTAATCCAGCGCGTAGATGTAATAATAGCGAGCCACCAGCGCGCCGCGCAGCAGCGTCTCGCAGCTCCGCGACGACACGTTCCACCAGCCCTCGGTGGTCCAGCCGTCTACGTCCTTGTAGCCGAGCGCGATTCCCACCCGGCTCGAGGTGTTGTTGCACAGCCGGAAGTCGGCCGCAGCCGGCGCATGGCCGCAGATCAGCGCGCCGATGGCCAGCGCAGTCGTCGCGGCCACCTTGGACCGTGCCGACCGGGACCAGATACGCCGGAGGAGGGGGGAATCTGTGATGATCATGCAGCCAAGCTATACCAAATTGCTGATGATTTCGCGTGACGGAGCCGGCCTGTCAACGGCCCCGCCGGTCCGGCGCGACGCCGGCGGCATCCGGGATGGTGCGGGGCGGAGTCGGCTGTAGCCGCCAGATGTGGCAAAATCCCAGCCCGTCCCCCATCTGGGGAAGATCCGACCAGCCATGGAAGACGAACGCATGGACGACAGCACCCGGACAGAACTGGAAGCGGCGGCGTTTCGCCGTCTGGTGGCGCATTTGCGCGAGCGCACCGACGTGCAGAATATCGACCTGATGAATCTCGCCGGGTTCTGTCGCAACTGCCTGTCGAACTGGCTGAAGGACGCCGCCGAGGCGCAAGGCGTGGCGATGAGCCGGGACGAGAGCCGCGAGGCGGTCTACGGCATGCCGTACGAGACCTGGAAGGCGAAGTACCAGAGCGCGGCCACGCCGGATCAGGTCGAAGCCTTCAAGAAATCGCACCCGCACAGCCACTGACGGGGGCGCCGTCAGGCCGCGCATCAAGGCGCAATTTCGGCGTCGGCGATTTCTGCTGTGGGTCGCTGTGGATCGGCGCGATGCCCCTTGACGGGAGGCGTCGCGGCGAAGAGTGTCCGGCGCAGATGCGGCGCGCGAGGCGACCGCCCCGCCGCTTTTTCCCAATCATTATCTGCCAGGAGTGCACGATGGCCACCTCCGCTGCCGCCGTCCAGGACGATCCCGCGACCAATTTCGCCAAGGACCAGCTTCGGGCGATCATCGAGCGGATCGAACGTCTCGAGGAAGAGAAGAAGACGATCTCCGACGACATCCGCGACGTCTACGCCGAGGCCAAGGGCAACGGCTTCGACGTCAAGGCGCTGCGCACCATCGTGCGGATGCGCAAGCAGGACGCCAACGAGCGCGCCGAGCAGGAGACCATCCTGGAGACCTATATGCAGGCGCTCGGGATGCTCTGAGGCCGGCCCGGCCGAGGCCGACCAGAACCCTGCGCCGTGCCGGCTACGGTTCGGCGGGCCGGCGAAAGCTGGCTGGAAAAGCGAATGCCCGGGATCACCCCGGGCATCGACAAACTCGTCAGATTGAAGACGCGCTCAGCGCGACGCGTCGCCCGGAAATGCCGTGGTGGTCAGTGTGGCGACCGCCGTGCCGCTGAAGGCGTCGGCATAAAGGCCCGGCTGCGGGTCGTCGGCGAAACCCATTCCCAGAGTTGCGTCCGGCTTGACGAAATATCCCGTCAGCAGGGTCATGTCGGGGTCGCCGATCACCATGGCGGCGGTGCCCATCGCCCGCGGCATCAGGATCATGGCGCGAAGCCAGACGTCGTTGTCGCGGCTGCCCGCTGCGGCGAGTCGCGCAGAGGTCGCGATCACCGTCTTGCCCTGGGCCGACGACTTGCCGATCACGCTGTCGACCTTGTTCGATACCGCCGCATGGCGGGAGGTTTGCCCGCGGATGCTGTGGGGGATCGGTGCGCTGGCGGTCACCACCCGTGAATGCCTGCTCTGCGCGTGCTGCGACGCGTTGTCCGGAGTCATCGGCGCATAGGCCAGTGCATTCATGGTCGCCTGATCGGATTTGTCGGCCGCGGCAAGAGCCTGGCGCGCGCTGATCGTGGCGACCTGCGCGGGGCTCGCCTGCTTCGGTGCCACCGGGATGTCGTCCCAGAAACCGCGGGCGTTGATGATATCGGCGGGGGTCTGCGGCTTCGGCTCGGCGGATTTGGCGTCGGCCGGTTTGGCTTCAACCTTCGCGGCCTGCGCCGGGCGCGGCGCCGGCAGCACGACGTCGCCGGCGGAAGCGATCTGGATCGCGGCGGCGGGCTTGGCGCGCGGCATCGGTACCGGATCGCTGCTGGTCGCCTCTGCCGGCTTGACGCCGGCGGCGGCCGCGACGGCGTCGGCGGCCGCGACCTTGATGTCGGCCATCGGCTTGGCGCCGGAGGGCTTGGTCTCGGTCGCGGCTTCATCCTCGTCGTCACGCGACTTGCCGCCGAACAGCGACGCGAGGAAATTGGTCTTGGCCGGGGCGGCGCTGCTGCCGTCGCGGCGGTTCTCGATGTCGGCCAGCGCCAGCTCGTAGCCGCGCAGCGGCTTGCCATTGGACGGCAGGTGCACGGTGCGGCCGTCCGGGAACACGCGGGCGAGCTGGTCGGAGGTCATCCGCGGCCAGTGCCGGACTCCGCCGGTATCGAGGTGGACGAACGGCGACCCGGAGGTCGGATAAAAACCGACGCCGCCACGCTGCAGCCGCAGCCCGGCGAACCGGATTTGCTCCAGCGGAACCCCTGGTATGAAGAAGTCCATCGCGTGCCCCAGCGTATGCTGGCTGTGGCGCGCCACGCCGGAGGAGCGGCGGCGGAGCATGGCGTTGGTGGAGGGGGAGCGGTAGGCGGAAATGATCTGAATCGGCTGTTTGGCGTCGACGTCCCGGTACACTTCCCACAGGATATCGAACAGCCGGCGGTCCATCGTGGTCTTTTCCTGGGATCGCCAGTCGCGCAGGAAGTGGTTGAGTTGCCTCAGCGCGTCTTCGTCATAGCGGCCATTGCGCTTGAAGGTGACGGTGAGGCTCTCGCGGGAATGGGTGTGATGAAACGACAGGGTGCGGCTGTCGCCGACCGCGGACGCATCGTGGACCGAGCCGGCACCGGCGAGCAGCAGGGTCGTGGTCAGGACGGCGCCATAGCCGGCCCTCGACATCGACAGCGATTTGAGACGGCGCGAAAGTGCAGCCAGCACGAAAACAGCCCCACTATTTGTCGACCAACCAACCCTGGCCGCGAACCCCCAGTTCAGCGGGACAGGGTTAACGCGCCGTTGACCCGTACTCAGCGATCCAAAGTTAGCGATCCGGAAACGGCGCCCGTCACCCCAAGTCGATCGTCAACCCTAACCCTCTGACTATGGCGAAATCGAGCCCGTTGCCGCAAACTAGATGGAGGATGGTTAATCTCGGTTAACGCAAACGGCCCGCCTGACGACGGGCCGTGCGTCCATTCGTCGATATTCGGCCGCGCTGTTGCGGCCGAGGCCGGTTCAGCGGGCGTAGACCCGGCGCTGCTGAGCAGCGGACGGCTGCTGTCGCGGCTGCGGGCCCCCGAACAGATTCTCGAGGAACGAGAACGGGTTCGACGAGGGGCCGGCGGAGCCGGTGTAATCCCCGGCGATGCTGACGCCGTTGGGCAGTCGGGTCGGGCGGGCGTAGCCCGGCTGTGCGTGCGCCCCCCCGGTCCCGAGGTTCTTGCCCTTCCCGTTCTCCAGCAGCGCCAGCATGGCGGCGTCACGGCCGTAGATATCCTTGCGCAACTGCAGTTTGCCGTCGTCGTCGACGAATGCCGTCTGATACGTGATGTTGACCGGGATCGGCGTTGCGAATTTCAGGTCGACCTCGCTGCGGCCGTACATCGAACGAATCCTCGCCGGGGTGTAGTTCTTGTCCGGCATCGCGATGTTCAGTAGCGCCGCTGCGTACTGATCCGGGTTCTGCACCCGCATGCAACCGTGGCTGAAGGCACGCTCGTCGCGGCCGAACAGATTCTTGTCCGGCGTGTCGTGCTGATACACCAGGAATTTGTTCGGGAAGTTGAAGCGGATGCGGCCGAGCGCGTTGGCTTCACCCGGAGGCTGCGAGATGTGGATCGAGCCGTCGCGGTTGCGCGACAGCTTCAGGCCCATGCGGTCGAGCACGGTCGGATCCTGCTGCAGCGCCGGCAGATACTCGTTGTTGATGATCGACGGCGGCACGTTCCAGGTCGGATTGACGGTGATGTATTTCATCGTCTCCGTCAGCAGCGGGGTGGCATGCTTTCCGGGCTTGCCGACGACTACGCGGGTCGACCAGACTTGCTCGCCGTTCTGCATCAGCTTCAGCGTGTAGTCGGGGACATTGAGGATCACATAGGCGTCGTCCAGCGCCGGCGCGCCGAGTTGGCGCGGCAGCCAGCGCCAGCGTTCCATGTTGACCAGGATGGTGTCGATGGTGCGATCACGCTTCGGCGTGTTCAGCGCCTTGACGGTGCGGTCGTCGAGTACGCCCGTCGCCTTGAGATCGGCCGAGTGCTGGAATTTGCGCACGGCGGCGGCGACGGCGGCGTCGTAGGTGGCGCTGTCGGTGTTCTCGGTGACGCCGAGGCGGGCGCGGAGCTGCGGCACCCGCGGATCGTCGATCTTCACCTCGGCGCGCTTCTTGCCGGCCGGCTGATAGCGCAGCGTCTCGCCCTCGGCGATCTTGATCGCCGGCTTGTCGCTTTCACCGCGCAGCTCGGCGAGCTTCTTCTTCAGCTCGCGATACAGCTTGTGCGGCGGATTATAGCTGTCCAAGGCCGCCGAGGCGTCGGCGGCGGTCGTGACCGTAGCGAGTACCTGCGCCGGATCGATCGGGTGCTCCGGATACTGGATGTCGGCCGACACCTGCGACCAGTGCATCCGGCCGCTCTGCGCCTGACGCGCATAATCCATCATGCTCTCGGTGAGACGCAGTTCGGCTTCCGCGAGCGTCTCGGGCGAGGTTGCGGACGCGAAGTTCGGCACTGGATAGTCGTCGGGATCGAGACCGTCTGCGGCGGCGTCCTTCAGTCGGGCGATCACACCCTTGGCCGGCGCAGTGAGTGCACCAGCCTTGGTCCACACCGGCGCGTAGTCGCGCGTCTCGTAGAACTTCTCCACCGCGCTGCGTTCGACCTTGCGTTCGAAATAGCGCGACGCGCTCTTGGCGAGCAGATCGCGAAGCTGATCGGCCACCGGCTGATCGGCGACAGCGACCGTGCTTGCCGGCTGCTGCTGCGGTTCGGCCGGTTTGACGGTCGAAGCCTGATCGGCGGCGGGCTTGGCGGGCTCAGCCACGGGCGCGTTGGCGGTTGCGGCAGGAGCCTCGACCTTCGGTTCGCCGGCGGCGGCCGTCGCAGCGTCCTTCGTTTCAGTGTTCTTCGTTTCGGTGTCCTTCGCTTCAGTGCTCTTCGTCGCTACGTCCTTGGACGGCTCGGTGGAGGAGGGCACGGTTGCGCTCGTCTGGTTCTCGCCAGCTCGGGGCGCGGAAGCGGCCGCAGGCGTGGAATCGGGCTTGAAATCACCGATCGTGGGCGGCGGCAGATCGACCGGACTAGGGACGGGAACGGCGGCATCGATTGCGAGATCCGCAGGCGACCGCGCCGGCGACTGCGCCAGAACGGAGGTCGTCGATACGGTGAGGAAGGTCGCCGCGACGGCCATCAGCACGCCTTCGAAACCGCGGCGTCCAGTCGAGTGATCTCGCATTCGTCTACCTCTTGGGAAAGCTGTCCGGCCGACAGTTCTTGGCTTGCGGTTCGTTCTTCGAGGGGGCGGCCCTTCAACGCGCGAGGGCGTGAATGCCGATTCCTCATTCTCCGTGAAGATACACGGGCCCGGTTCGAGCGGCCAGCATCGGCCGGGCGGACTCACGACAAACTGACCTCGAACGCTCTGGTGGCGAACGCGGTTCTGGCTTGTGCCACGGGTCGCCATGGTTGTCTGTCACCATCGCGCCACGGTTCAAAGGTTCCGCGAATCAGCCGGCTGCAGGATCCCGTCCGGTGGCCGTCTTTCGTCCGCCGCCCCCTCAACACGGAGCGGGGCGGTCATCGGTGCGAGCTACCGCCCGTCGGCCTGGCCGGCGCGTTCGGCTTCGATCTCGTCGAGTTTCCGATACAGCGTCGAGCGGCCGATCTTCAGCCGTCGCGCCACTTCGGACATCTGGCCGCGATAATGCGAGATCGCGAACCGGATGATCTCGCGTTCCATCTCGTCGAGCGTCCGCACTTCATCGTCCGCTGTCAGCATCGACAGGTTGCCGGCGGTCGGCAGCGGCGCGATCGGCACTTCGTTTGCCGCGACGAATTGCGGCTCGCTGCGTTCGATTACCAGCGGCTCGCCGTCGATCCCGTCAGCGGGCACCACCGACGGCGCGCTCGCCAGCGGGAAATCGTCGAGGCCGAGCTGGTCGCCGTCGCTCATCACCACCGCGCGATAAACCGCGTTCTCGAGTTGCCGGATGTTGCCCGGCCAGTCGAGCTGCGCCAGCCGCGCCATCGCCTCGCCGGTGATGCCGCCTATGCTGCGCTTCTCTTCGGCGCAGAACCGCATCAGGAAGTGCCGCAGCAGCGGCGGAATGTCCTCGCGCCGCGCGCGCAGCGGCGGGATCGTGAGCGGCAGAACGTGCAACCGATAGAACAGATCTTCGCGGAATCGGCCGGCCTTCACCCGGTCCAGCAACCGGCGGTTGGTGGCCGAGATGATCCGGACATCGACCTTGACCGGCCGGCGTCCGCCGACCGCTTCGACCGCGCCTTCCTGCAGCGCGCGCAGCAGCTTGACCTGGGCGCTCAGCGGCAGCTCGCTGACCTCGTCGAGAAACAGCGTGCCGCCGGAAGCTTCGACGAACTTTCCGTCGTGGCGTTCGGTGGCGCCGGTGAACGCCCCCTTCTCGTGACCGAACAGAATCGATTCGACCAGATTGTCGGGGATCGCGCCGCAGTTGACGGCGACGAACGGCTTGGCGCGGCGGTCGCTGGAGCCGTGAATGGCGCGGGCGAACAGCTCCTTGCCGACGCCGGATTCGCCTTCGATCAGCACCGGGATCGCAGAGCCGGCGGCCTTCTCGGCGGCGCGCAGCACCGGCACCATCGCGTCGCTGCGGGTGATGATGTCGGAAAACGTCAGCCGGCCTTCGCGGGCATGGCGGATGCGCTGCAGCTCACCCTTCATCGCGCTGGCGTTGAGCGCGTTGCGCAGCGACACCTGCAGCCGTTCGATGCCGACCGGCTTGACGACGAAATCGTGGGCGCCGGCGCGCATCGCCGAAACGACATTGTCGATGCCGCCATGAGCGGTCTGCACGATCACCGGGACGTCGATGCCGCTGGCGCGAATCTTCGACAGAACGCCGAGGCCGTCGAGGCCCGGCATCACCAGATCGAGCACGACGGCGTCGATTGCCGGTGAGTCGGGAGCGGTCAGGGCATCCACCGCGGCGTCGCCGCTATCGACCGTGATCGTCTCGTAACCGCACTTCTGCACCATGTTCTCGACCAGCCGACGCTGCACTGCATCGTCGTCGGCGATCAGAATACGCTCGACCATTACTCGCTACTGCCCCAACCCAAACTGTCCCGAATTGGTGCAGGATTGCGACGAATGCGTTAACGCTTGGTGAAAGCGGCGGCAGTTATCCGCTGTTATCCGAACGCGTGCGGCCAGACCTCGAGCGCGCCGCGGTAGATCATGTCGAGCGATACATAGAGGATGATGGCGAGGCCGATATAGGCGATCCAGCGATGCTTGTGCAGGAGCCTCGCGATGAAGGTCGCCGCCATGCCCATCAGCGCGATCGACAGGCCGAGCCCGAACACCAGAATCACCGGGTGTTCGCGCGCAGCGCCGGCGACGGCGAGCACGTTGTCGAGCGACATCGACACGTCGGCCAGCGTGATCTGCCACACCGCTTGAGCCATCGTCTTGGTGGGGGCTCCGCTCGGCGCGCCGCCCTCGCCGTCGATCGCGTCGACGTCCTCCGGAGGGTTGCGCAGTTCCCGCCACATCTTCCAGCACACCCACAGCAGCAGCACGCCGCCGGCCAGCAGCAGTCCGATGATCTGCAAGAGCTGCACGGTGACGCTGGCGAACAGGATACGCAGCCCGGTGGCGACCAGGATGCCGATCAGGATTGCTTTGCCGCGTTGTTGCTGCGGCAGACCGGCGGCGGCCAGGCCGATCACCACGGCGTTGTCGCCGGCCAGCACCAGGTCAATCATCACGACCTGCGCCAAAGCGGCGAGGCCTTCGGGTGTGAAAATGCTGAGGATGTCAGCCATCGGGCGCTCCATGAGCGTCCAGTCCGACATCGCAGTTCTAACGAACTGCCAGAGGGGCCCGGTCCAGGACGAGGTAGGATAATAATGATGCACGGTCGTGATCGGCCGTGCTGGGTTTGCTTACACGGGACAACACCACTGCGACGCGCTGCGGTCAATTGCCGCTCTGCGTTTTTCAGGGCGGCGGCGGAACCCGTGCCGCGCCGAGGTGTCGTATTCCTGCCGCTCGCCTCGATCAAGCTGGCTGGAACGGTGGCGGAGCGCGCAGTCTTGCCGCGGCGCTATCCCGCCGTAGGAAACTGTGACTTGCGAAGGCGGTGACGGAGCTAGTAGCGTTTCGCAAGGCACATCGCACGCGATCTGAAAGCACCATGGCCAAATCTGCGACCTCCCGAACCGCGAAAACCTCCTCCCGCAAGTCCTCCTCCGCCAAATCAGCACCGCGCAAGGTCGTCCCAGGCAAGGCGAAAGCCGGCAAGACCGCGGCTACGGCGGGTCGGAAGGCGAGCGCCAAGCCGGCGAAGCTGCCGGAGTGGAATCTGACGGATCTGTATCCGGCGATCGATGCGCCGGAGGTCGCTGCCGATCTCGACCGGCTCGATGCCGAATGCACCTCGTTCGAAGCCGACTTCAAGGGGCGGCTCGCAGAAGAGACTGCGAAGGACGGCGGCGCGCTGTGGCTCGCCGGTGCGGTCAAGCGTTACGAGGCGATCGAGGATCTGGCCGGCAGGCTGGGCTCCTACGCCGGGCTGGTCCACGCCGGCGACAGCGTCGATCCGGTGAAGTCGAAATTCTACGGCGACGTTTCCGAGCGGCTGACGGCTGCCTCGGTGCATCTGTTGTTCTTCACCCTCGAACTCAACCGCGTCGACGATGCCGTGCTGGAGCGCGCGATGCAGACGCCGGAGCTCGGCCACTACCGGCCGTGGATCGAGGATCTGCGCAAGGACAAGCCGTATCAGCTCGAGGATCGCATCGAGCAACTGTTTCACGAGAAGTCGCAGACCGGCTACGGCGCGTTCAATCGCCTGTTCGACCAGACCATTTCGTCGCTCCGGTTCAAGGTCGGGGCTAAGGAACTGGCGATCGAGCCGACGCTGAATCTGATGCAGGACCGTGCGCCCGCAAAGCGCAAGGCGGCTGCCGAAGCCTTGGCCAAGACCTTTAAGGCCAACGAACGCACCTTCGCGCTGATCACCAACACGCTCGCCAAGGACAAGGAAATCTCCGACCGCTGGCGTGGCTTCGAGGATGTCGCCGACAGCCGCCACCTCGCCAACCGGGTCGAGCGCGAAGTGGTCGACGCGCTGGTGGCCTCGGTGCGCGGCGCTTACCCGAAGCTGTCGCATCGCTATTACAAGCTGAAGGCCGGCTGGTTCAAAAAGAAGAAGCTGCCGTACTGGGATCGCAACGCGCCGCTGCCGTTCGCGGCGACCGGTACGATCGCCTGGCCGGAAGCCCGCAACATGGTGCTGACCGCCTACAAGGCGTTCTCGCCGGAGATGGCACAGATCGCCGAGCGGTTCTTCAACGATCGCTGGATCGATGCGCCGGTGCGGCCGGGCAAGGCGCCGGGCGCATTTTCGCATCCGACCACGCCGTCGGCGCACCCCTATGTGCTGATGAACTATCAGGGCAAGCCGCGGGACGTGATGACGCTCGCCCACGAGCTCGGTCACGGCGTGCACCAGGTGCTGGCCGCCAAGAACGGCGCGCTGATGGCGCCGACGCCGCTGACACTGGCCGAGACCGCCAGCGTGTTCGGCGAAATGCTCACCTTCCGGCGGCTGCTGGCGCAGACCAAGGACCGCAAGCAGCGTCAGGCGTTGCTTGCCGGCAAGGTCGAGGACATGATCAACACGGTGGTGCGGCAGATCGCGTTCTATTCGTTCGAGCGCGCGATCCACACCGAGCGGCGCAGCGGCGAGCTCACCGCGCAGCGGATCGGCGAAATCTGGCTGTCGGTGCAGGGCGAGAGCCTGGGGCCGGCGATCGAGATCAAGCCGGGCTACGAGAGCTTCTGGATGTACATCCCGCACTTCATCCATTCGCCGTTCTACGTCTACGCCTACGCGTTCGGCGACTGCCTGGTGAACTCGCTGTATGCGGTCTACGAGCACGCCCAGGAAGGCTTCGCCGAGCGTTACCTCGCGATGCTGGCGGCCGGCGGAACCAAGCATTATTCGGAACTGCTGGCCCCGTTCGGCCTCGATGCCAAGAACCCCAGCTTCTGGGACGGCGGCCTGTCGGTGATCGCCGGCATGATCGACGAGCTGGAGGCGATGGGGTAGGGCGCGGACACGAATACCGTAAAACATCTGTTGAACGATGTGTGCGCCTCCGTTATACGTAGCGTATAACGGAGGCTTTGCCATGAACGACCAAACCAAAATCGATGTCGAATCCGGCCGAGTTCTCGCGACCGTCGAAGTGAAGAAGATCGGCAATTCGTCGGGGCTGATTTTTCCCAAAGAGCTGATGGCCCGACTGAATCTCAATGTCGGCGATCAGCTTTACGCGACCCTGACGCCGGATGGCGGCGTTCGATTTACGCCTTCGAATCCTGATTTCGAGAAAGCGATGGAAGTCGCCCGGCGCGGCATGAAGCGCTATCACAACGCTCTGGCTGAGCTTGCCAAATGACCGAGCCGTTCTGGCTCACGCGGCAAATGATCGTCGCCATACACGACGAGCAGCTTTCGATTCACGGTGGTGCCGCCGGGCTGCGCGACGAGGGCATGCTTGAATCAGCCCTGGATCGACCGCGTAACAAATGGACGTACGAGCAGGCTGAGCTGCCCGAACTCGCAGCCGCCTACGCCTTCGGCATTGCGCGAAACCATCCGTTCGTCGACGGCAACAAGCGAACCTCGCTGCTGGCGCTCTATACGTTCCTTGGCGTGAACGGCATCGACTTCATCGTCTCTGAGGCGGATGCGGCGGCGATGATTCTCTCCCTCGCCGCCGGCGAAGTCAGCGAGGCCAGCCTCACGCGCTGGATACGTGACAACTGGCCGGCCTGACGCGCTGTCGACGGTCGCGTCGCACTTCGATCGCGCGATCATTTCATCATATCGCGCGGCTGCTCCGCGATGCGGAATAATCAGCCAGCGGTTGTTGCAATCGCCTCGTAAGAGCTTGTTCTAATCGTCTGTTGCGATCACACTGCGCCGGCGATCGGTGACGGCGGGCCTAGACTTTGGAATGAACCCAAACTGGCTAGGCTGACAATTGCTGCAGTGCCGTTGCTCTCGCAATAAGATTGCGCTAAGTGCATCCCCCACTTCCCGAAGATGTCGGAGAGACGAATGGCAGAGCACCACGAGTTTGCCTACACGACTGCCGATGGCAACGACTACGCCGCGCATGAGCAGACCTATGAAGGGTTCATCAAGCTGGTGAAGTACGGCACCGCCGCCGTCATCGTGATCGTCGCCCTCATGGGCATTTTCCTGACTTGATCTGTGCTGGAGTGCGCCGTTACACGCGGCGCTCTCTCGGAGAACGTTCCGGCAAAGTGGAGTCCGGTTTGCCGCCTGGACGTTCTCCAAACAAATAAGTAAGCGCGCATCCCGGTCGCAAAACCGGTCCCACTTTTGCGGGGTGCGTGCATATCTCGCTCGCTCACGCGCGTGCTTCGCGCCGCCGGAGGCTCCATGAAGATTGCTGTTGCCAAAGAACAAGATCCCGCCGAGCCGCGCGTCGCGGCGACGCCCGACACGGTCAAGAAGCTGAAAGCGCTCGGCGCCGAAGTCGCGGTCGAGCCGGGCGCGGGCCTCAAGTCCGGCCTGCCGGATTCCGATTTCACTGCCGCCGGGGCCACCGTATCCGCCGACGCTCTGAAGGACGCCGATGTCGTCTTCAAGGTGAAGCGTCCGGAGGCGTCCGAACTCGCCAGCTATAAGCGCGGTGCGCTGGTGCTGGCGATCATGGACCCGTACGGCAATGACGCTGCGCTGAAGAGCATGGCCGATGCCGGCATCGCCGCCTTCGCGATGGAACTGATGCCGCGCATCACCCGCGCGCAGGTCATGGACGTGCTGTCGAGTCAGGCCAACCTCGCCGGCTATCGCGCCGTGATCGACGGCGCCGAAACGTTCGGCCGGGCCATGCCGATGATGATGACCGCGGCCGGCACCGTGCCCGCCGCCAAGGTGTTCATCATGGGCGTCGGCGTCGCCGGTCTGCAGGCGATCGCCACCGCGCGTCGTCTCGGCGCCATCGTCACCGCGACCGACGTGCGCCCCGCCACCAAGGAGCAGGTCGAGAGCTTGGGCGCCAAGTTCCTCGCGGTCGAGGACGAGGAGTTCAAGAACGCCCAGACGGCCGGCGGCTACGCCAAGGAAATGTCGAAAGAGTATCAGGCCAAGCAGGCCGCTCTGACCGCCGAACACATCAAGAAGCAGGACATCGTCATCACCACCGCGCTGATTCCGGGCCGGCCCGCGCCGCGCCTCGTCACCGCCGAGATGGTGAAGTCGATGAAGCCCGGCTCGGTGCTGGTCGACCTCGCGGTCGAACGCGGCGGCAACGTCGAGGGCGCGGTCCCCGGGCAAATCGTCGAGATCGATGGCGTCAAGATCGTCGGCTACACCAACGTCGCCGGCCGCGTCGCGGCGTCGGCTTCGGCCCTTTATGCGCGCAATCTGCTGAGCTTCTTCGAGACCATGGTCAACAAGGAGAAGGCGCTGGCGGTGAATTGGGACGACGAACTGGTGAAGGCCACCGCGCTGACGCGCGACGGCGCCGTCGTTCATCCGAACTTCCAGCCCAAGTCGGCGTGAGCGCGACCGCTTAAGGAGAGTTGCTATGGAGCATATGGTTCAAGCGGTCGATCCGTTCGTGTTTCGGCTGTCGATTTTCGTCCTCGCCGTGTTCGTCGGCTACTTCGTGGTGTGGTCGGTGACCCCCGCGCTGCACACGCCGCTGATGTCGGTGACCAACGCGATCTCGTCGGTGATCGTGGTCGGTGCGCTGCTCGCCGTCGGCGTGTCGCTGGTCGGCGACGACAACGGTCCGCTGTGGGCGCGCGGCTTCGGCTTCGTCGCGCTGATCTTCGCAAGTATCAACATCTTCGGCGGCTTCCTTGTCACCCAGCGCATGCTGGCGATGTACAAGAAGAAGCAGAAGTGAGTAGGGGCCGTCGATGAACGCCAATCTTTCCGCACTTCTGTATCTGATCGCCGGCGTCCTGTTCATTCTGTCGCTGCGCGGTCTGTCGTCCCCGGCCACCAGCCGTCAGGGCAACCTGATGGGCATGACCGGTATGGCGATCGCCATCGCCACCACGCTCGCCGGCCACCCGCCGGCCGACTTCATCGGCTGGATTCTCGTGATCGCGGGCGTCGCGATCGGCGGCGGCATCGGCGCGGTGATCGCCAAGCGCGTGCCGATGACCTCGATGCCCGAACTGGTCGCCGCCTTCCACTCGCTGGTCGGTATGGCCGCGGTGCTGGTCGCCGCCGGCGCGTTCTATGCGCCGGGTGCGTTCGACATCGGCACGCCGGGCAACATTCACGGCGCCAGCCTCGTGGAAATGTCGCTCGGCGTCGCGATCGGTGCTCTGACCTTCACCGGTTCGGTGATCGCGTTCATGAAGCTGTCCGGCCGCATGAGCGGCGCGCCTATCCTGCTGCCGGCTCGGCACGTGGTGAACATCGCGCTCGGCGTGTTGATGGTCGCGGCGATCGTGTATCTGGTCGCAACCGGCGATCCGATCGCGTTCTGGGTGATCACCGGCGTCGCGCTGCTGCTCGGCATCCTGATCATCATCCCGATCGGCGGCGCCGACATGCCGGTGGTGATTTCGATGCTCAACTCCTACTCGGGGTGGGCCGCGGCCGGCATCGGCTTCACGCTCGGCAATTCGGCGCTGATCATCACCGGCGCGCTGGTCGGCTCCTCCGGTGCGATCCTGTCCTACATCATGTGCAAGGGCATGAACCGGTCGTTCATCTCGGTGATCCTCGGCGGCTTCGGCGGCGAGACCGCCGCGGCCGGCGCCGGCGGCGGCGAACAGCGCCCGGCCAAGCTCGGCTCGGCGGACGACGCGGCCTTCATCATGAAGAACGCGCAGAAGGTCATCATCGTGCCGGGTTACGGCATGGCGGTGGCGCAGGCCCAGCACGCGCTGCGTGAAATGGCCGACTCGCTGAAGAAGGAAGGCGTCGAGGTGAAGTACGCAATTCACCCGGTCGCCGGTCGTATGCCTGGTCATATGAACGTGCTGCTCGCCGAAGCCAACGTGTCGT
>NZ_QPFS01000097.1:0-19270 GCF_010906995.1 Rhodopseudomonas sp. WA056
ATGATTTCGCCTCCGGCTATTCGTCGCTCGGCTATCTGACGCGCCTGCCGTTCAATCGTCTGAAGATCGACCGCACCTTCGTCGACGGCATCGCGACCGTGCCCGAGAAGCGCAAACTGCTCGGCGGTATCATCGCGCTGGCGCACGGCCTCGGCATGAGCGTGGTGGCCGAAGGCGCCGAATTGCAGGCTGAAGTCGACCTGCTCGCCGCATTCGACTGCGACTTCGTCCAGGGCTACGCGTTCTCACGGCCGGTCGCGGCGGATCAGGCGCCGGTGGTGGCGGCGGAGATTGAGCGGGAAGCGGGGCGATGATTGGGACGAACACGCGCAGATTGGTTCTGCAGACGACTTGAAGGAAGATTTTGACGGGAGCGCTATGCGCAGCGTTCAACGAAATTGCTGGGCGATTTGGGACCAGCCAAGATAGATCAATGCAGAGTACGCAGCCAGATTAACAATCTGCCTTGCCAGACTCACGGCAACTGACTTCAGCATGAAGGCCGATGATGAAGTGAATAATTCCTTCGGGCTCAGCTTGGCCGTAAATTTGCCCTCGCTCGATAAGGGACGAGTGGAGCGCAACCACCAGAATCGAAAGCGATCGAGGACGGACGGGCTCGTTTCTAAACTTGATACAAAAGCATACGAGACTAAGTCGCCGATGTCGGATCGGAGCCAAGAGCTCATCTGGGGGCCGCCGTATGAACCGATCCGAAGAAATATGTGATCTTCTTTAACGCCCCCCAGTTTTGATGTTGCGGGGAATAGGGTTGCCGAAAACACACCACTGGTTCTGCTAAGTGTATAGACTAAACTCGGACCTGTTTCGACGGCGGCCATTCCGTCGAAATCTCGAATACCCATCTTCCGCTTCCCGAAGCCGATCTGAATGTGATCTTCTTCCTTTGAAACGACCCGAAATGAGAATTCGCGCTCCAGGCATTCAAAGCGATCAACCGTGCAGGCGACCTTGTATGCCTCAGCAAGAGCTCGCTTCCTAAAGTAGCGAAACTCAATATGTGCAATTTCCCGCTGGAGCCTAACCGCTTCAAAGACGGAATTCATTGGCGTTCTAAAACTTATGGAAGCAACCAAATGCTCCCAACTCAATCTCAGAAAATATTTGGCGCTCCCTAGGGGAATCGAACCCCTGTTTCAGCCTTGAGAGGGCCGCGTCCTAACCGCTAGACGAAGGGAGCGTGAGGGCCGCACCAATAGCCGCGAAACCGCGCCGCCGCAAGATCGGGGGCGGGCAATTTCTGGCGTCATGCCCGGCCTTGTGCCGGGCATCCACGTCTTTGGGCCGTGCGGGTGGCCGTGGATGGCCGGGTCAAGCCCGGCCATGACGGCTTTGATGGGGCAGCGGTCGGCTCAACAATCCAGCGGTGCCCGAAAGACGCCCCTCCGCTACGGCTCGCTGGCAAACGTCAGGCGGCCGGTGGGTTTCAGGGTTTTGGCCTCGAAGGTGCGCAGTTCGGTGGCGCCGCCGATGTCGAGGGTGACGACCACATAGTCGCCGGCCGAGGCGGTCGAGACCACGCGGGCGCCCTTCGGCAGCCGCAGGGTGTGCTCGGTGGCGGCCGGCGCGCTTCCCTCGGCGCGGAAAAGCTTATAGCCGATGGCGATCAACACCGCGGCGACCGCCAGCGTGGTGGTCAGGCCCGCGATCAGCATCATCCGCCGCACCCGCGCAAACAGCGCGGCCTGCTCGGGGGTGGGGTCGGGCGTGGCGGTGTCGGTCATGCAGGGCTCTTGGCAAGGCGTTTTGGGAAGGCTCGAAATTGAACGATTCGGCGCAGACTCTGGTGGAAGTGACGGTCGCCGGCGACGAGGGCTCGCCGCGGCTCGACCGCGTGCTGGCGGCGCGCTGCCCCGAGCTGTCGCGGTCGCGGCTGAAGGCGCTGATCCTCGACGGCCGGGTGGCGATCGCCGGCAAGCCGGTCCGCGACCCCGCTTATCACGCCTCCCCCGGCGAGACGATCACAATCGACGTGCCGCCGCCGGTCCCGGCCGAGCCGGCCGGCGAGGCGATCGCGCTCGACATCGCCTACGAGGACGCCGACATCATCGTGCTGAACAAGCCGCGCGGGCTGGTGGTGCACCCGGCCGCGGGGCACGAGACCGGAACCCTGGTCAACGCCCTGATCGCGCATTGCGGCGCGTCGCTGTCCGGGATCGGCGGGGTGCGGCGGCCCGGGATCGTGCACCGGCTCGACAAGGACACCACCGGGCTGATGGTGGCGGCAAAGAATGATCGCGCCCACCAGTCCTTGAGCGCGCAATTCGCCGACCACGGCCGCACCGGGGAACTGCGCCGCGGCTATTTCGCCTTCGTCTGGGGGATGCCGGGCCGCAAATACGGCACCATCGACGCCCCGATCGACCGCCACCCGCACGCGCGCGAGAAAATGGCGGTGCGCCAGGGCGGCCGGGAGGCGATCACCCATTGGGAGGTATTGGAGAGCTTTGCCGGCAAGGACGGCAAGCCGGTCGCGGCGCTGATCGCCTGCCAGCTCGAGACCGGACGAACCCACCAGATCCGGGTCCACCTCGCCCATATCGGCCACCCGCTGCTGGGTGACGACGTCTATGGGCCGCACTTCAAGACCAAGGCGAATCAGCTCGCCCCGGCGGCGCGTGCCGCGCTGGCGGCGCTCGGGCGGCAGGCGCTGCACGCCTATCTGCTGACGCTGGAGCACCCGTCGAGCGGCGAGATCCTGACCTGGGAATCGCCCCTGCCGGCCGATCTGGCCCATCTTCAGGCTGCGCTGATCGCGACGGAATGACGCGGCGAAGTCAGAAAACGTAAATCATTTCACCGAGTTGTTGCGGCGTAACAACGACGTGACAAGACCGTAACTAAACTTGCGCGACTAACGTATTGTATATTGCAGGTGCGTTGGATGAGCCGACGCGGAACATCGCAGGCCGGTCGGCTTTGACAGAACGATTTGTCGACACAGAGACCTGCCTGCCTGGCCGCCCGCTATCGGGGGCCTGAAACCTAATTGGAGGGCGCTGAATGGCCCGTGCTGCTACTCTCCCGGTTCTCAACGGAGAATCCGGCCTTGCTCGTTACCTTGCGGAAATCCGCAAGTTTCCGATGCTCGAGCCCGAGCAAGAGTACATGCTCGCCAAGCGCTGGCGCGAACATGGTGATCGCGACGCCGCCCATCAACTCGTCACCAGCCACCTTCGCCTCGTCGCCAAGATCGCGATGGGCTACCGCGGCTACGGCCTGCCGATCTCCGAGGTCGTCTCGGAAGGCAATGTCGGCCTGATGCAGGCGGTGAAGCGGTTCGAGCCCGAGAAGGGCTTCCGCCTCGCCACCTACGCGATGTGGTGGATCAAGGCGTCTATTCAAGAGTACATCCTGCGTTCGTGGTCGCTCGTGAAGATGGGCACCACCGCGAACCAGAAGAAGCTGTTCTTCAACCTGCGCAAGGCGAAGAGCAAGATCTCGGCGCTCGACGAAGGCGATCTGCATCCCGATCACGTCAAGCTGATCGCCAGCCGGCTCGGCGTCACCGAGCAGGACGTCGTCGACATGAACCGCCGCCTCGGCGGCGACGCCTCGCTCAACGCGCCGATCCGCGACGACGGCGAGCCGGGCGAATGGCAGGACTGGCTGGTCGATCAATCGCCGAGCCAGGAAGCGGTGCTTGCCGAGCACGAAGAGCTCGACCAGCGCCGGGCCGCGCTCAACGGCGCGATCCAGGTGCTCAACCCGCGCGAACGGCGGATCTTCGAGGCCCGCCGCCTCGCCGACGAGCCGATGACGCTGGAAGACCTCGCCGCCGAGTTCGGCGTGTCGCGCGAGCGGGTGCGCCAGATCGAAGTGCGGGCGTTCGAGAAGGTGCAGAGCGCCGTCAAGGGCACCATCGCGCGCCAGGAACAGGCGGCGCTGGAAGCCGCGCACTGAGCGCCAAGCGCGCCCAGGCTTGATGACGACGAACCCCGCCGGCTTCGGCGGGGTTTTTGTTTGGCCCGGGCTCTGTGTCGGCGGCGACCGCGCGCGGCTCAGCTACGCTTGGCGGTGCCCTGAACTAGGCTGACCTGATTGGTCACAGGATCGGTGACTGCGGTGCGGATCGAGGCGCTGCCGTTGCTGCCGAGGGTGAACTTGGTATCGCCGATCCGGAATGAGTTGTCCTTGATCAGCACGCTCTGGTACTTGATCGTGCCTTCGCTCTGATACTTCACCTGGGCGCGGAAGCCCTCGACGTTCGACACCGTGATGGCGAACTTCTTGGTGTTCGAATAGGTGCCGCTCCAGGTGCCTTTGTAGGCTTCCGGATCGACGTTCTTGTACGGCGTCCTCGACGGATTGAGCAGCCCCGCCTGGCTGTAGCCGGTGGCGATTGCACTGAGGATGTCGCCCATCGTGCACTCCATGCCGTCGGGAATTCGACGGCTCCACTCCACACTGTTTCGGGTTAAAGCATCGTTAAGGATTGGCCGCACCACCACGGCCTCAGCGCCGGCAAAGCGCGACGATGCGGACTCAACCGGCCGTCGCTTCGGCGCCGGCCGCGGCGATCAGCCTGTTCTGCTGGTCGCGCGACACCGTCGCGCCGGTGAGATACACGGTGACGATCAGCGGCGCGCGCTGCGGCGGCCACAGCACGGCGATGTCGTTGGCGGTGCCACGCTCGCCGGTGCCGGTCTTGTCCGCGACGCTCCAGCCGGACGGCACGCCGGCGCGAATCCGTGCGCCCCCGGTGGTGTTGGCTTTCATCCAGCCGACCAGGAGGGCGCGCGAGGAGGGCGTCAGCGCATCGCCGAGCGCCAGCGCGTGCAGATCCTGTGCGATCGCCCGCGGCGAGGTGGTGTCGCGCGCATCGCCCGGCAGCGCCTCGTTCAGCTCGGTCTCGATGCGGTCGAGCCGCGTGGTCTGGTCGCCGAGCGAGCGCGCGAACGCGGTGAGCCCGGCCGGACCGCCGAAGCTCCCCAGCAGCAGATTGCCGGCGGTGTTGTCGCTCAGCGTGATCGCCGCCTCGCACAGCTCGGCGATCGTCATGCCGCCCTCGACGCGCGTCTCGGTCGCCGGCGAATAGGTGACGAGGTCCGACTTGGTGTAGCTAACCCGGCGGTCGAGGCTTTCCTGCTTGCGGTCGACCCGTGCCAGCACCAGACCGGCGGCCAGCACCTTGAAGGTACTGCACATTGGAAACCGCTCATCGAGACGATGACCGATCATCCGGCCATTCGAGCTGTCGAGCACACAAACGCCGAGCCGCCCGCCGCTGCGGGCTTCCAGCTCGGCAAATCTGGCAGCGATCGCATCGCCGGGTTCGGTGGCCGTTGACGCGCGGCGGCCGATCATCGAGACGCCGGCCAGACAGGCCGCCGCTCCAACCATCGTGCGCCGATTGATCATTCCATCCCCCCGCGTCGCTGACGATCCGCCGATCAGTCTCGGCCCGATGGGTATCGGCACGAAAAGCGGCGGTGTCGCGACGGCGCGCCGTCCCGCAGGTCGCGAGCCGCGTTCGGACGACGCGGCACTGCGACAGTGCGCCTCACGCCGAGGCGGCGGCGTGAAACAAGCCTGTCATGCTGCGCGGGTAATCCGCCCTGGATTGATCCACATCAACGGTCGATGCGGGTCGCTGGCTGCGGCCAACGGCCGGCTGCCTGCGATCGCAGGACTCGATCGCCTCAACCAGACGAAGGAACTCTTCATGCGCAACAGCCTGCTGACCTCGCTCGCCACCGCTCTGATCGCGGTGACGGCCTCGATCAACCTCGCGGCCGCGGCCGACGGCCCGATCGACAACAGCTCCCTGTCGAAATCGGGCTTCCGCGACCATGCCCGGACCTTCGGACTGGTCTACACACTGCCGACCAGCGTCAACGAAGTCCTCGACGCCACGATCCGCGGACCGCTGAAGGAGAAGCTGCTGATCGCCAAGCTCGATACCGAGGCGCAGACGTTCAACATTCCGCACGTGACCGTGGTGCACGTTCACAGCGCCGACCCGTCGACGCCGGAGAAGATGCTGGCGGCGATGCCGAAGCTGCCCCCGGTGCTGCAGGTCACGCTGAAGAAGTTCTACACCACCGAGGCGGCCAAGGGCGCCGGGCATCCGTGGTGGCTCGATCTCGGCGTGGTCAAGGAAGGTGACAGCTTCGAACAGATGATGGCGTTCAACACGACCGCGACCGCCGCGCTGACGCCGCTGCGCGACGGACCGCTGCCGCGCTGCACCGGCCCGGTCTATGCGGCGATGGGCGACGCCGCCAAGGATCTGGTCCGCACCGTCGGTGTGAGCGGGGTCAACGTCGTCAAGGACGGCAAGGAGCAGCGCTCGCACAATCCGCACACCACGCTGGTTTACAGCATGGCGAAGTTCACGCCCGAACTGCAGGCGCAGATGAATCAGGCCGCGAAGGAGTTCGACCAGATCCTTCCGAACGGCATCGACACCACCTTCAAGACCGTGTCGATCGTCGAGATCGGCTTCGCCGGCAACGTGCTGCGCGAAATCTATCGGATCAGCCTGGAGGACGGATCGGTGCTGACCGTGGCGACCGGCAAGACGGCGTCGCTGAAGTAATCACCGGCGCCGGGCGCCAACACGGCAAACGAAAAGGGCGGCCTGCGGCAGGCCGTGTGAAAAGTCGAAGGCTCCGGTTTTCCGGAGCCTCAGACCGCTGACAAACCCCGTCGATTTTCGGCGGGGTTTTGTTTTTGGCGAGTGGCGCAGCGCCGGCTGTGTCAGCCTAGCACCGGAATCGGCCCGGGAGTCAGTGCGAGGGCAATCTTCTTGATGTTCTGGGCGGCGGCTGCCAGCAGGCATTTCCAGCCGGCGCGAGGAGCGGACCTCATTCAAGTAGCCGTGGAGATAGAGCTTCAGCAGGTCCCGCGGATCGTAAGACGGGCGGTCCATCGTCGCCGGCACCGATCGGCCGAACCCGAGTCCCTTCACGTCCAGCCCGTCGACAAAGGCGTCAATCACCCGGACCGGCGCGTCTGCCGCCACGTATTCTTCCACCGCCGCAGGCAGAAGCGACGCCTGCATCCGATTTTCGCCGCGAACATAGCTCATGGAAAAGGCCGCACCGTTGCCGATGCGGCCCAGTCTAACCGACTCGTTCAGTTCTCACACAGCCTGCCAGGGGCGCCCTTTCCTGGTCGTTGATGGCTGTCTCGGCGTCGATCAGGCCGCCTGCTTGTTGGCGACGATGTCGAACCGGTCGGCGTTCATGACCTTGGTCCAGGCTGCCACGAAGTCGGCGACGAACTTCTCCTGCGCATCCGAGCACGCATACACCTCGGCCAAGGCGCGGAGCTGGGAGTGCGAGCCGAAGATCAGATCGACCCGGGTACCGGTCCAGCGCAGCTCGTTGGTCTTGCGGTCGCGGCCTTCGTAGATCTCGACCTCGCCGCTCGCCTTGGTCCACTTCGTGCCCATGTCGAGCAGGTTGACGAAGAAGTCGTTGGTCAGCTTCTCCGGTCGCTCGGTCAACACGCCGTGGGTCGAGTGCTCGTAGTTGGCGCCGAGCACGCGCAGGCCGCCGACCAGCACCGTCAGTTCCGGACCGGTGAGGGTGAGGAGCTGAGCCCTGTCGACCAGCGCCTCTTCCGGATGCATGAACTGGTGCCGCTTGGTGTTGATGTAGTTGCGGAAGCCGTCGGCCCGCGGCTCCAGCACCTTGAACGACTCGGCGTCGGTCTGCTCCTCCGAGGCGTCCATCCGGCCCGGGGTGAACGGCACCTTGACAGCGGTGCCGGCGTCCTTGGCTGCCTTTTCGACAGCCGCGGCGCCGCCGAGCACGATCAGGTCGGCGAGCGAGATCTTCTTGCCGTCCTGCTGCGCGCCGTTGAATTCGGCTTGGATCGCTTCGAGCTTGCCGAGCACCTGCGCCAGCTCGGCCGGGTGGTTGACCTCCCAGTCCTTCTGCGGAGCCAGCCGGATGCGCGCACCATTGGCGCCGCCGCGCTTATCCGAGCCGCGGAAGGTCGAAGCCGACGCCCACGCGGTGGAGACGAGCTGTGATACCGACAGACCAGAGGCGAGGATCTTCGCCTTCAGCGCTTCGATGTCGGCGTCGCTGACCAGCTCGTGGTCGACCGCCGGGATCGGATCCTGCCAGATCAGCTCTTCCTTCGGCACTTCCGGGCCGAGGTAGCGCACGCGCGGTCCCATGTCGCGATGCGTCAGCTTGAACCAGGCACGGGCGAACGCGTCCGCGAACTGATCAGGATTCTCCATGAAGCGGCGCGAGATCTTCTCGTAGATCGGATCGAAGCGCAGCGACAGGTCGGTGGTGAGCATCTTCGGCACGTGCTTCTTTTCCGGATCGAACGGATCAGGAATCGTCGCGCCCGCGCCCTTGGCGCGCCATTGCTTGGCGCCGGCCGGGCTCTGCTCCAGCTCCCACTCGTAGCCGAACAGATTCCAGAAGAAGTTGTTGCTCCACTTGGTCGGCGTGGTGGTCCAGATCACTTCCGGGCCGCCGGTGATGGCGTCGGCGCCGAAGCCGGTGCCGAACTTGCTGGTCCAGCCGAGGCCCTGCTCCTCGAGCAGCCCGCCTTCCGGAGCCGGTCCGATCAGCGAGGGATCGCCGGCACCGTGAGTCTTGCCGAAGGTGTGGCCGCCGGCGATCAGCGCCACGGTCTCTTCGTCGTTCATCGCCATCCGATAGAACGTCTCGCGGATGTCCTTGGCGGCGGCGATCGGATCGGGGTTGCCGTTCGGGCCTTCCGGGTTGACGTAGATCAGGCCCATCTGCACGGCGCCGAGCGGCTCGGAGAGCTGTCGCTCGCCCGAATAGCGCTCGTCTCCCAGCCAGGTGCCCTCTGGGCCCCAATACAGCTCTTCCGGCTCCCAGACGTCGGCGCGGCCACCGGCGAAGCCGAAGGTCTTGAAGCCCATCGACTCCAGCGCGACGTTGCCGGTCAGCACCATCAGGTCGGCCCAGGAGATCTTGCGGCCGTATTTCTGCTTGATCGGCCACAGCAGGCGGCGGGCCTTGTCGAGATTGGCGTTGTCCGGCCACGAGTTCAGCGGCGCGAAGCGCTGCTGTCCGGCGCCGGCGCCGCCGCGGCCGTCGGTGATCCGATAGGTGCCGGCCGAGTGCCAGGCCATGCGGATGAACAGGCCGCCATAGTGGCCGAAATCGGCCGGCCACCACTCCTGCGAATCGGTCATCAGCGCGTGAAGATCCTTCTTCACCGCCTCCAGATCGAGCTTCTTGAATTCTTCGGCGTAGTCGAACGCCGCACCCATCGGGTCGGACTTCTTCGAGTTGTTGTGCAGCACCGAAATGTCGAGCTGATCCGGCCACCAGTCACGGTTGCGGTGGCCGCGGCTGCCGCCCGAGAACGGGCACTTGCCTGCGCCCTTGTCATCCGTCTTTGCGTCCATGGTGTCTTCTCCGATCTAGCTTTGCAGTTTCTTCCCGGCTCAGTGTGGTGGCGTCTTGGGAAGGTTTCATGACGCCGGCAGAGCCGCGATCAAGTTGAACGCCGCGGGCGCGGGGGTCGCCCGCGGCGTTGCTCCTGGGGTGAATGTGTTGTGTTGGCCGTTGCACACCCGGAAGTTGCGTCCCGGGCCGGCTTGCGAACTTTGGATCAGTTCTACGATCAGGTCCAGTCGATTTGATTCTGCCGGGCGATCAGATAAACTGATCGCATGATTTCCCTGCGTCAGCTTCGCTATCTTTCCGCCCTGGCGCGGCACGGCCATTTCGGCCGCGCCGCCGACGCCTGCTCGGTCACCCAGCCGGCGCTGTCGATGCAGATCGCCGAGCTGGAGCGGACGCTGGGAATCAAGGTGGTGGAACGCCGGCCCGGCGAGGTGCTCCTCACCGATATCGGCCGGGAAATCGCGCGCCGCGCCGAAGAGGTGCTGGCGGCGACCCGCGACTTGGTGGATTTCGCCCGCCACCGGTCCAGGCCGCTCACCGGCCGGCTCAGCCTCGGGGTGATCCCGTCGCTGGCGCCGTATCTGCTGCCGAAGGTGCTGCCGCTGCTGCAGCAGGGTTTCCCGGAGCTGCGGCTGGAGCTGCGCGAAAGCCAGACCCGGCAACTGGTCGCCGACGTGGTCAGTGGCGTGCTCGACGCCGCCCTGCTGGCGCTGCCCGCCGGTCATTCCGATCTCGCCGCGCTGCCGCTGTTCGACGATCCATTCCTGCTCGCGGTTCCGGCCGACGATCCGCGCTCCGAAAACGAGCCGATCGGGGTCGAGGAGATCGACCAGTCGCGGCTGATCCTGCTCGAAGACGGTCACTGCCTGCGCGACCAGGCGCTGGCGTTCTGCGCGACCGCGCGCAATCGCGGCATTCAGATGGGCAGTGCCGGCAGCGCCAGCTTCGGCGCCTCCAGCCTCACCACGGTGATCCAGATGGTCGCCGGCGGCTACGGTATCACGCTGATCCCGCAGATCGCCGCCGAGGTCGAGTGGCGCGATTCGCGGGTGAAATTCCTCCGGCTGAAGCGGCCGCAGCCGGGCCGCAGCGTCGGCCTGATCTTCCGCAAGACCTCGCCGCGCCGCGGTGATTTCGAGGCGTTCGGCGAGGTGGTGAAGCGGGGAATCTGCGGCGAGGCTCAGGTCGAGGCGGCGGTCGCCTGAGTCCTTCGCTCAGCCGGCCGCGATCGCGGCCGCCTCATTGGCGGCACGCTGCATGCTCGACGACATCTCATTGGTCACCGTGCTCTGCTCCTCGACGGCGGCGGCGGTCGAATTGACGTACTCGCTGACGTTCTGGATCGCACTCTTGATCTTGCCGAGCGCGCCGACGACATCCCCCGAGATGCCGGTCAGGTTGCCGATCTCGCTGCCGATCTTGTCGGTCGCCTGCTTGGCCTGATTGGCGAGGTTCTTCACCTCCGCGGCCACCACCGCGAAGCCGCGTCCGGCCTCACCCGCTCGGGCCGACTCGATCGTGGCGTTGAGCGCCAGCAGGTTGATCTGGCCGGTGATGTGATTGATCAGTTCGACGATGCCGCTCATCGCCTGCGCGGCGTCGTTGAGCTGGTTGGCCTGGGCATCGGCCGCGTCGACCTCGCCGACCGCGGCCAGCGCGGTCTGCCGCGACTTGGTCATTGCCTCGGAAATTTCGCGTACCGAAGCGTTCAGTTCCTCCGCGCCGGCCGCCACCGATTCCATCATGGCGCGGACGCGTTCATTGCCCATCCGGATGAGCACCTGACGGGTGGTGTCGGTGGCGTATTTCACGACCTTGAAGGGGCGGCCGTTGAGGTCGAGGATGGGGTTGTAGGACGCCTGAATCCAGACTTCCTTGCCGCCCTTGCCGATCCGCTTGTATTCGCCAGCCTGATACTCGCCGCGGCCGAGCGCCGCCCAGAACGCCCGATACGCAGCGCCTTCGCGCTCGGCGGGATCGACGAACATGCTGTGATGCCGACCCTTGATCTCGGCCAGCGAGTAGCCGAGCGCGTGCAGGAAGTTGTCGTTGGCGTCCAGCACCGTACCGTCGATGCTGAATTCGATCACCGCCTGCGACTTGCGGATCGCATCGATCTGGCCGGAGAAGTCGGCGTTCTTCAGCTTCTGCGCGGTGACATCGGTGGCGTATTTCACCACCTTGAACGGCTTGCCGCGAGCATCGAGGATCGGATTGTAGGACGCCAGAATCCAGATCTCCCTGCCGCCCTTGCCGATCCGCTTGAATTCGCCGGGGAAGTACTCGCCGCGATTGAGCCGTTCCCAGAATTCGCGATAGTCGCGGCTCTCGCGCACCGCCGGCTCGACAAACATGCTGTGGTGCTTGCCCTTGATCTCGGCGAGCGAGTAACCGATCGCGGCGAGAAAGTTGTCGTTGGCGGTGAGGATGGTGCCGTCCATGGCGAATTCGATTACCGCCTGCGCACGGTCGATTGCCGTGAGCTTGCCGGCATCCTCCAGCGAATGGGTCTTTGCCGCGGTGATGTCGGCTGCGAACTTCACGACGCCGGTCGGCTTGCCGCTCTTGTCGAGGATCGGGTTGTAGGACGCCTGAATCCAGACCTCGCGGCCGCCCTTGCCGATGCGATGAAATTCGCCGGACTGGAACTGTCCGGCGCGGAGTGCGGTCCAGAACTCGCGATAGGCCGCGCTACCTTGCTCGGCCGGATCGACGAACATCCGGTGATGTTTTCCCTTGATCTCCGCCAGCGAGTAGCCCAGCGCGGCGAGGAAGTTGTCGTTGGCGTCGATCACGTTGCCGTCGAGGTCGAACTCGATCACCGCCTGGGAGCGATTGAGCGCCGCGAGCATCGCCGCGGCGTGATCCTGACCAGCAGATCGGGTGAAGGAGAACATTCGGAGCCTTTCCTGATTGCGCCTGCCGCGTCTCGGCCCGGACGGCCAAAGCAGGCAATCATCTTGGTGAAGGCGTCCTTAAGTTCTACCTAACCCCGAACGAGCAAGGAGCACTCAATTACCGAATTGAGGTCGGACCTCGGGTTCTTCCGGGGCGGTTAGTGCCGCTCGCATAGGTTGTCGGTTTTGGGTGTAGGTCTGTTTGGTCGAATGTATATGCGCGGCAACTCGCGCACCGTCATCGAGAGCTGTGAGGTGACCATTTGTGCCTTGTCGCCACGCTCGCGTCATCGCAACATAGCAGTGGCTCGCTGCATGCTCGAGGCGATCTCCTGAGTCGCGGCGCTCTGTTGCTCCGCGGTCGAGGCCGTCGAACTGGCGAACTCGTTGACCTTGTCCATTCCCTCCTTGATCGAACCGAGCGCACTGACGACATCGCCGGCAATGCCGTTGAGATTGTCGATCTGGCCGACGATCTGATCGGTGGCCTGACGCGCCTGGGTGGCGAGGCTCTTGACCTCCTGCGCGACGACCGCAAAGCCGCGGCCTGCCTCTCCGGCGCGGGCGGATTCGATCGTGGCATTGAGAGCCAGCAAATTGATCTGTCCGGTAATGTGGCCGATGATCTCGGCGATCCCGCTCATCGCCTGCGCGGCGTCTTCGAGCCGCTGCCGCCTGAGCGTCCGCGCTCTCCACATTCCCGACCGCCTCCAGTGCAATGTGACGGGTCTGATTAGTGGCCTCGGCGATCATATTGACGGTAGCGGTGAGTTCTTCGGTGGAATCTGCGACGCGCAGCAATTGGCCGCGCACCTCCTCGTTGGCGAGACGGCGCTGCACCTGCGCGGTCGTATCGGCCGCGTACTTCACGACCTTGTAGGGCCTGCCGTCGAGTCCGAAGATCGGATTGTACGACGCCTGAATCCACACCTCGCGGCCGCCCTTCGCGAGACGCCTAAATTCGCCGGCGCGGTATTCGCCTCGCGCGAGACCTGCCCAGAATTCTCGATAAGCCTGACTGCCGCGCTCTGCCGGATCGACGAACATGCCGTGATGCTGGCCTTTGATCTCGGTCAGCGAATAGCCCATCGTCTTGAGGAAGTTGTCGTTGGCGTCGAGGATGGTGCCATCGGGCTTGAACTCTATCACCGCCTGAGACTTGCGGATCGCGGCGATCTGTCCGGCGGAATCGGCGTTCGCCAGCGTCTCCTTGGTGATATCGGTCGCGTACTTCACCACCTTCAGCGGCTTGCCACAATCATCGAGGATCGGATTGTAGCTGGCTAGGATCCACACCTCCCTGCCGCCCTTGCCGATGCGCTTGAATTCTCCGGGGACGTAGTCGCCGCGATTGAGCCGTGTCCAGAGCTCGCGATAGGCCGGGCTGTCGCGATCGGCCGGCTCGACGAACATGCTGTGATGCTTTCCCTTGATCTCGTCGAGCGAGTAGCCCATCGCGGACAAGAAATTGTCGTTGGCGGTGAGAATAGTGCCGTCCATCGCGAATTCGATCACCGCCTGAGCGCGGCTGATCGCCGCCCGATTGCCGTTGTCGTCAAGGCTCTTCATCTTTGCCGCGGTGACGTCGCTGGCGACCTTCACCACGCCGACCGGGGTGCCGATGCGATTGAGAATCGGGCTGTAGGACGCCTGGATCCAGACGTGATGGCCGTCTTTCGCGATGCGCAGGAATTCGCCGCTGTGATACGTGCCGCTACGCAGGCCGGCCCAGAATTCGCGATAGGGCGCGCCCTCGCGTTCCGCCGGATCGACGAAGATACGATGATGCCGTCCTTTGATGTCGTCGAGCGTGTATCCGAGCAGCCGCAGAAAGTTGGCGTTCGCCGTCTGGATGTTTCCACCCAGGTCGAATTCGATGATGGCTTGCGAACGATCGATTGCGGCGAGCAACGCCGATGCCCGGTCGCGGCTTGTCGTGCCTGTAAACGAGAACATCGGCAGTCTCGAACTAAAAAGGGGCGAGGGCGTGCAGGAAGACGCCCAAACGTTGCAGTTCGGCTCTTAACAATCAACTATCAGAGTTCCCGGGCAGACTACGCGGAACTACCAGATTGTGTGCGCAGGCCCGGCTGATTGCTGGGCGCGTGCGTAAGCCGAGGCCGGCGGAAGCAGCTCCCCGCCGGTAATTTGCGGGATCGCTGGGACTCAGATGAAGAGGGTGCCGGCTTTGGCGGCGGCGTAGCGCTCGCCGACCTTGGTCCAGTTCACGGTATTCCACCAAGCCTTGAGATAGTCGGCGCGGCGATTCTGGTAGTTCAGGTAATAGGCGTGCTCCCAGACGTCGTTGCCGAGCAACACACGCTTGCCGTCCATCAGCGGCGTATCCTGATTCGGCCGCGCCTCGATCGCGAGCTTGCCGTCCTTTGTCACGGTGACGAACACCCACCCGGAGCCGAATTGGCGGCCGCCGGCGGCGTTGAAGTCGGACTGGAATTTCTCCATGCCGCCGAGATCGCGGTCGATCGCGGCCAGCACCTCGCCGGCAGGCTTGCCGCCGTCCGGGCCCATGATCTGCCAGAACATGCTGTGGTTGGCGTGGCCGCCGAGATTGTTGCGCACGCCGGTGCGAATCGCCTCCGGCACGTCGCCGAGCCTTGCCAGCAGGTCCGGCACCGGGGTCTCGGCCAGCTTGGGATGATCCTTGGCGAAGTTGTTCATCGCCGTGACGTAGGCTTGGTGATGCTTGCCGTGGTGGATCTCCATCGTGCGGGCATCGATATGCGGCTGCAGCGCCGTGGCCGGATACGGCAGCGGCGGCAGTTTGAACGGCCCATCCGGGGGGGCGGCCGGACCCTGGGCGAACACCAGCCGCGGGGCGGCGGCCACTGCAACCAATCCGGTGGCGGCGATCATCAGACGGCGTCGGGACAGCAACGACATGGGATCCTCCGTAACGGCAACGGCGCCGGCCGAATCTACGCGCGAAGACAGGCGGAGGTTCCAGCGGCAAACGCCTTACCGTGCGGCAGAGTCGCACAGAGTCGGCCGCCGAACCAGAATGTCGGCCGCACAAACAAACAGGGGCAGCCTTGCGGCCGCCCCTGCGCTTCTCGGTCGAGCTGCTGCGGCGCAGCGCGCCGCAGTCGATTATTCGCCGGCGGCCTGCGCGGGCGCGTCGCCTTCGGTCTTGGCTTCCGCCTTCTGCTTGGCTTCGAGGTCTTCGCCGGTGGCCTGATCGACCACCTTCATCGACAGCCGGGTCTTGCCGCGGTCGTCGAAGCCGAGCAGCTTGACCTTGACCTTGTCGCCTTCCTTGACGACGTCGGAGGTCTTCTGCACGCGGCCGGCGGCGAGCTGGCTGATGTGCACCAGACCGTCCTTGGCGCCGAAGAAGTTCACGAAGGCGCCGAACTCCATCACCTTGACGACGGTGCCTTCGTAGATCTCGCCGACTTCCGGATCGGAAGCGATCGACTTGATCCACTTGATCGCGGCCTTGATCGATTCGCCGTCGCTGGAGGCAACCTTGACGGTGCCGTCGTCCTCGATGTTGACCTTGGCGCCGGTCTTCTCGACGATCTCGCGGATCACCTTGCCGCCGGTGCCGATCACTTCACGGATCTTGTCGGTCGGGATCTTGAAGGTCTCGATCCGCGGCGCGTGTTCGCCGAGCTCGGCGCGGGCGCGGTCGAGCGCCTTGGACATCTCACCCAGGATGTGGATCCGGCCGTCCTTGGCCTGGCCGAGCGCCACCTTCATGATCTCTTCGGTGATGCCGGCGATCTTGATGTCCATCTGCAGCGAGGTGATGCCCTGCTCGGTGCCGGCCACCTTGAAGTCCATGTCGCCGAGGTGGTCCTCGTCGCCGAGGATGTCGCTCAGCACCGCGAACCGCTCGCCTTCCAGGATCAGACCCATCGCGATGCCCGCGGTCGGCCGCTTCAGCGGCACGCCCGCGTCCATCAGCGCCAGCGAGGCGCCGCACACCGACGCCATCGAGGACGAGCCGTTCGACTCGGTGATCTCGGAGACGACGCGGATGGTGTAGGGGAACTCGTGATGCGGCGGCAGCACAGGATGGATCGCGCGCCACGCCAGCTTGCCGTGGCCGATCTCGCGGCGCTTGGTGCCGCCGAGGCGGCCGGTCTCGCCGACCGAGTAGGGCGGGAAATTGTAGTGCAGCAGGAACGTCTCTTTGTACGTTCCGGCCAGCGAGTCGACATACTGCTCGTCTTCGCCGGTGCCGAGCGTGGTGACGACCAGCGCCTGGGTCTCGCCGCGGGTGAACAGCGCCGAGCCGTGGGCGCGGGGCAGCACACCGGCCTGGGCCAGGATGCTACGGACAGTCTTGCTGTCACGGCCGTCGATGCGCTTGCCGGTGTCGAGGATGTTCCAGCGAACGATCTTGGCCTCGAGCTCCTTGAACACGCCCGCAATGCGCAGCTTGTCGTATTTCGGCTCCTGGCCTTCGGGGAAGAAGTGCGCGAGCGCCTTTTCCTTGACCTTGCCGACCGCTGCGTAGCGCTCCTGCTTGACCGGAATCGCGTAGGCGGCGCGCAGCTCCTGCTCGATCAGGCCGAGCATCTCCTTCTCGATCGCCGCATTGTCGATCTCGATCAGCTCGCGCGGCTCCTTGGCGGCCTTTTCGGCCAGCTCGATGATCGCGTCGATCACCGGCTGGAAGTGCCGGTGACCGAACATCACCGCGCCGAGCATGATCTCTTCAGACAGCTCCTTGGCTTCCGACTCGACCATCAGCACCGCGTCGGCGGTACCGGCCACCACCAGCTCGAGCTGGGTTTCGGCCATCTCGTCGAGCACCGGGTTGAGAACGTATTCGTCGTTGATGAAGCCGACGCGAGCGGCGCCGATCGGGCCGCGGAACGGCGCTCCGGACAGCGTCAGCGCCGCCGAGGCGGCGACCATCGCCAGCACGTCCGGATCGTTTTCCATGTCGTGCGACAGCACGGTCACGATCACCTGGGTCTCGTTGCGCCAGCCGTCGGCGAACAGCGGACGAATCGGACGGTCGATCAGGCGGGAGACCAGCGTCTCCTTCTCGGTCGGACGACCCTCGCGCTTGAAATAGCCGCCGGGAATCCGGCCGGCCGCGTAGGCCTTCTCCTGATAGTCGACGGTCAGCGGCAGGAAGTCGACGCCTTCGCGCGGCGCCTTGGCGGCGACGACGGTGGCAAGCACCACGGTCTCGCCGTAGGTGGCGACGACGGCGCCGTCGGCCTGACGCGCGACCTTGCCGGTCTCGAGCTTGAGGGGGCGCCCGCCCCAATCGATTTCCACGGAATGGATATTGAACATCGGATCCTTCTTTCATCGGATCCCGGAAAAAGCAGACGCCAAATACCAAAAGACCATGCCAAGACGGCGAGACGCTGGCGACTTATGCGCGAGCAGCGTCCGGCGATCCTGCCATGGTCTCGAGGTGGGAAATGGCGTTCAACCCTCCCGGGGTGCGGAAGCAGACCTTTTTGGTCTCGCATCCCGCGCGGCTGGGCATAGAGCCCGTGTCGTGCCCAACCGCCGGAGTGCGGCTGGGGCAAAGCGCACCGGCGGACGAAGACTCGCCGGCACGAAAAGTTGGACCGGGCGCTGGCGGACGCGTCGTCGCGCATCCGTCAGCCGCGGCCTGACGACCGGTCGATCAGCGACGGATACCGTGCTTCTCGAGCAGCGCCTTGTAGCGCGCCTCGTCCTTCTTCTTGACGTAGTCGAGAAGCGAACGGCGGGTCGACACCAGCTTCAGGAGACCACGGCGCGAGTGGTTGTCCTTGGTGTGAGTCTTGAAGTGCGCGGTGAGGTTGGCAATGCGTTCCGACAGGATCGCGACCTGAACCTCGGGCGAGCCGGTATCACCGGCCTTGGTGGCGTTGGTCTTGATGACTTCCGCTTTGCGTTCTGCGGCAATCGACATCGTCAGTGACTTTCTTTGAGACTCGGGCTGGCAGTCAGCCCGGTGAGGTTGAACACGCGCTTGGGGATGAGCTCGCCATTGCCGACTTCGGCGAGGGCCAGAAGCCTGCCTGCCACCGTGACATAGACTGTGCCGCTACAATGAGGCGCATCCCGTCCGCGCAACAAAACGGCCTGACCCCGATGGAGTCTTGCCGCATCAGCCCGTGTGACGGCCAGTGCCGGGATGTCGTCCAGCGCGGTCTCAACGGGCAGCAGCGCGTCGGCGAGGCTACCCTCGCCGGACGCGGCTCTATCGCACAAAGCCTGCAATTCTTCCAGCGGAATCATGTCCGCCTCGTCGAACGGACCGACCAGGGTGCGCCGCAGGGCGCAGATATGGCCGTAGCATCCGAGCAGCCGACCCATGTCACGGGCGAGCGCGCGGACGTAGGTACCTTTGCCGCACTCCGCTTCGAACACCGATTGCCCGGTATCATGGTGCTCGACCAGGGTCAGCTCGTGAATCTCGACCGGGCGGGCCACAAGGGGCACCACCTCGCCGTCACGTGCCAAGTCGTAGGCGCGTTCGCCCTGGATCTTCACGGCTGAATATTGCGGCGGAATCTGCTCGATCACCCCGGTAAAGCGCGGCAGCAGGGCCATGATCGCCTCGGCGGTCGGCCGCTCGGCGCTGGTCGCGACTGCCCGGCCTTCGGTGTCGTCGGTATCCCGTTCCTCGCCCCAAGCGACCGTGAAGCGGTAGCGCTTGCGGCCGTCCATCACGAACGGAACCGTCTTGGTGGCTTCGCCCATCGCGATCGGCAGTCCGCCCGAGGCGAGCGGGTCGAGGGTGCCGGCGTGGCCGGCGCGTTTGGCCGAGAACAGTCGCTTCACCACCGCGACCGCCTGGGTCGAGGTCATGCCGATCGGCTTGTCCATCACCACCCAGCCGTGAACGTCGCGCTTGTCGCGGCGCGGCTGCTTGCCGCCGCCGCGGCCGCCGTTGCGCGGGTCATTGTTGTCGCGCGGCTTGCGGTCCGGCATCGCGGTGGGGGTGGCGGCGGCGTCCTGCTGCGCGTCGTGCGGGGCGAGCAAAGCGTCGGGGGTGGTCACGGTCATTAATCC
>NZ_QPFS01000098.1:0-18958 GCF_010906995.1 Rhodopseudomonas sp. WA056
AGCAGCACGACGCCGCCGATCAGCAGCGCCCGCCCCGCCCGCCGCCACCGCGTCAGCAGCAGCACCAGACCAGCCACGCAGATCATCGCGATCGTGTTGGACGGATGAATGAAGAAGCCGAGGATCTTGGAGAGCAGGAAGAACATCGGTCACCGGCGCACGCTGAAGATCGTGTCCGCGACGTGCGGGATTCCGACCAGGAGGTCAACGGCGGCGTGGTCGTCAATCCCACGCCGGAGCGGTCGCGGTGGTGGTCAGCCGTCCCGTCGGACTGCCGAGCGCGAAGATCTCTCGCATCTCGGCCTCCGACAGCGCGAAATCGAACACGTCGATGTTCTGCTCCAGCCGCTCGAGCCGCGAACTGCGCGGGATCGCGGCGACGTTCTGCTGGATCAGCCAGCGCAGGCAGACCTGCGCCGCGGACTTGCCGTGCGCGGCACCGATCCTGGTCAGTATCTCGCTCGACTTGGCATTTCCACGGGCGATCGGGCTGTAGGCCACCAGCGCCATGCCGTGGGCGGCACAGGCGGCCAGCACCTTCTGCTGATCCAGAAACGGATGGTACTCGACCTGATTGCACACCAACGGCGCCGGACAGACGGTCACCGCCTCGTTGATCAGCGCGACGGTGAAATTCGATACGCCGACGTGTCGCGTGAGGCCGAGCGCGCGAGCCTGGGCGAGCGCGCCGAGCGTTTCAGACAGCGGCACGTGCGAATTGGGCCAGTGCAGCAGCAACAGATCGACCTCGGAAAGCCGCAGCTTGACCAGGCTTTCCTTGGCCGAGCGAATGAGATCATTGGGTGCGAAATGCGTTGTCCAGATCTTGGTGGTGACGAAGATCTGGTCGCGGCGGATGTGAGAATTGCGGATGCCTTCGCCGACGTCGCGTTCGTTGCCGTAGATCTGCGCGGTGTCGATGTGGCGATAGCCCAGCCGGATCGCCTGTTCGACGGCACGCGAGCAGACGCGTTTGCTGAGCTCCCAGGTGCCGAGCCCGAGCGTCGGAATCCTGGCCCCGTGGGCTTCGACGAAATGCGTTTCCGCGGACTGCATGGTGATCGTCCCGCATGTCGATGAAGCAGACTGATCTTTAGTAGTATGGACCGATCGCCCCCGGCTGCCAATCGCTGCAGAGCGACGAGCTTACCGATTTGTTCCCGGTGCCAAGCAGCGCGGCCCCACCGTCAGCGCCCGGCGCGATCCTCGATCGGAACTCATCTCGAAGCCAAGGTTCCGGGCCGAAGCGGCAGCCTCCCAACGGAACTCACCGCACCGTCGCCTTCACTTCAACCCGAACCATGCGGTCGCGATACCCAGGAAAGCGAAGAACCCGACCACATCTGTCACTGTGGTGACGAAGGTACCCGACGCCACCGCCGGATCGGCACGCATCCGCTCCAGCGCCATGGGTATCAAAATGCCCCCAAGGGCCCCAGCCACCAGATTGCAGATCATCGCCAGCGCGATGACGATCCCGAGGCCCGGCACCTTGAACCAGGCATAGGCGGCGATCCCGGTGATCAGCGCGAACGCGACGCCGTTCACCAAACCGACCAGCGCTTCGCGCATCACCACCCGAACCGCGTTCCAGGCGCCGAGTTCGCGGGTGGCCAGCGCCCGCACCGCAACCGTCATCGTCTGGGTCGCGGCATTGCCCCCCTGGCTGGCAACGATCGGCGCCAGCACCGCCAGCGCCACCATCTGCTGCAACTGATCCTCGAACAGCCCGAGCACCGAGGACGCCAGGAACGCGGTAGCGAGGTTGACCAGAAGCCAGTTGAACCGGCCGCGGGCGATCGTCCATACCCGGTCGGACAGTTCTTCGCCGCTGGAAACGCCACCGAGCGCCTTCAAGTCTTCGTCGGCCTCCTCCTCGATGACGTCGACGACGTCGTCGATGGTGATCACGCCGACCAGTCGGTTGTGGGCGTCGATGACGGGCGCGGCCACGAGATTGTACTTCCCGAACAACCGCGCGACCTCCTCCTGATCCTCGTCGACGGAGACCTTGCGTCGGTCTTCGTCGACCAGATCGGTCAGCGGTACGTTACGGTGCGAGCGCAGCAGCCGGTCGAGCGAGACCGCCCCCTGCCAGTGATTGACCCCATCGACGACGTAGATCTCGTAGAACCGCTCCGGCAGTTCCGCGGTCTCGCGCATGAAGTCGATCGCCTCGCCCACGGTCCAGTCACGCGGCACCGCGATGAAGTCGGTCTGCATCCGCCGGCCGGCGGAATTTTCCGGATAGTCCAGACTGCGTTCCAGCGCATCGCGTTCGGACGGCGGAAGTTTGTCGAGGATCTCCTCCTGATCCTCCTCGTCGAGCACCTGGAGCAGTTCGACCGCGTCGTCGGAATCCAGTTCGCGGACGCCTTCGGCGACGGTCTCCGGCTCCAGCTCTTCGAGGATCTCCTCGCGGACGGTTTCGTCGACTTCGTTGAGCGCCGAAAAGTCGAAATCAGCGCCGGTCAGTTCCACCAGCCGGACCCGCTCGTCGGAATCCAGCGCCCGGATCAGGTCGCCGAGGTCAGCCTCGTGGAGTTCGGAGACCAGGGACCGCAACGAGCCGGCATCCTCGGCAGCGATCGCGCGAGACACCGCCTCGACGAACTCGGCCCGGAGGTCACCGTCGTCATCCCGCATTGCCGCAGGATCGAGGGCGGCCAGATCGGGCCGCACGACCGCATCCACGTCGTCGGTCATGGGGGCTCCCGCGGGTTTTACTGGTTGCAGAAATCGGGCGCCGTCGGGCAAGATGCACTGTCGAATGGCGGCGCGAATGCCCGTGGCAATAACCAATCGGTGAAGCAAAGCGCAATGATAATCATGACACCCTGTAGCAATCCGCCAGTCGGGAGGGTGTCGTGATCGTCGCGCGCACCGCGGCTGCCTTGGTCGCACTCGCCGCACTCGCAGGTAACACACAGGCCGCTGAGTGTCCCCGTCCGGGGACGCTGGGCACCTCGCGGGTGTTGACGGTCGATCCGGCGACCTATCCGCGCGTCGGCCTGAAGAGCTTTCCGCAGACCCTGCCCCTCGCCGACCGCGAGGTCGTGCTGACCTTCGACGACGGTCCGGCGGCGACGACGCCGACCGTATTGAAGGCGCTCGCCGACGAGTGCGTCCGCGCCACATTCTTCCTGGTCGGCAAGCCGGCCTCCGAGATGGGCGAGATGGTGCGGCGGATCGCGGCCGGCGGCCATACCATCGGCCATCACACCTACACCCATCAGCATCTGTCGGCGCTCAGCCATGCCGATGCGCTCACCGAGATCGATCGCGGCATCGCGGCCGACGAAGCGGTGATGCGCGCCAAGGGCATTCCGGTGGCGACCACGCGGTTCTTCCGCTTCCCGTATTTCGAATCCACCCCGGCGCTGCTCGATGATCTGCAGGCGCGCGGCATTCCGGTGTTCGGCGCCGATCTGTGGGCCAGCGACTGGAATCCGATGACTCCGGACGAACAGCTCAAGCTGATCACCGAGCGGCTGACGGCGACCGGCCGCGGCATCATCCTGTTTCACGATCCGCGCAAGCAGACCGCCGAGATGATGCCGGCATTCCTGCGCTGGCTGCGCGAAAACAACTACCGCGTCGTGCACGTTGTGCCCTCGGACGAGGCCGGTCACGCGGTGGCGTCGGATTCGCATGGCCGCACTGCGCGCTGAGCCGGCCGTCTGGTCCCAGAATCGCCATGGAACTTTGAACGGTTAAGCAGCCGTTCATGACGCGGTTTTATTTTCGGTCCAGGTGGGATTCGCGCGTCGTGAACCGCGCTGTCGGTCGCGTGAAGGCGGTGCACTGTTGTCTGAACGTTCGTTGCGGATTTCCTCTCTCGTTGGCGCGGCTTGCGTCGCCGCCGCACTCGCCCTCCCGCCCCATCAGGCCCGCGCGGCAAGCTGCCCCGGCAATCCCGATGCGCTCGGCACATCGCGCACGCTGGTCGTCGATCCGCGCGAGCATCCGCGAATCGGCACGATGCAATACGGCGAGACCCTGCCGCTGCGCGACCGCGAGGTGGTGCTGACGTTCGACGACGGCCCGCTGCCGCGCGAAAGCAACCAGGTGCTCGACATTCTGGCCAGGGACTGCGTCAAGGCGACGTTCTTCGTCGTGGGGCGGATGGCGAAGACGTTTCCCGAAGGCGTGCGCAAGCTGCGCGCTGCCGGCCACACCATCGGCACCCACAGCCAGAATCATCCGCTGAGCTTCAACCGGATGTCGGTCGAGCAGGCCCAGCAGGAGGTCGACGAAGGGATTGCCTCGACGCTCGCCGCGCTCGGCGGCGACCGCGCGGCGCTGTCGCCGTTCTTCCGCATCCCAGGTCTGCTGCGGGCCGAAGCGGTCGAAGAATACCTCGCCTCCCGCGGCATCCAGGCGTGGAGCGCGGACTTCCCGGCCGACGACTGGCGCCACGTTCCGCCGGACACCGTCTTCCAACTGGCGATGAGCCGGCTGGCCGCCAAGGGCAAAGGTATTTTGTTGCTACATGACATCCAGCCCCGCACGGTGGCGGCATTGCCGAAAATCCTGCAGGCGCTGAAGGCCGGCGGCTACAAGATCGTGCACGTGGTCGCAGCAACGCCGGAGCTGCCGAAGACGCCGACGACGCCGCAGGAGTGGCGGCTGCATCCGGCGCCGAACACCGTAGCAACCGCGCGCTGGCCGAAGGTGCCGCGCTTTGTATTCGCCAATGCACAAATGCTGCCGGCTCCGGCGATCGCCGATATCGGCCTTGATGGCCAGCGGCTGATCCCGGGCAGCGCACCGATCCGGTCGAATCGTCTGGCGCGAGGCCAGGTGCCGACGCCGCAGCGCTCGCCGTGGCCGCGGCAGACCCTGGTCGAATCGGCCGACAGCCTGATCACCCTGCCGGTGCCGTCGCCCAGCCTGTTCGCGATTCCCGAACGCAGCGCCCCGGCGATCCGGGCGATGGTCCCGGTGAAAGCGGAGCGCGCCGCCCGCGAAGCGCCGCAGTTCGTTCGCAGCGTCAACGACCGGACGCTGTCGATCGATATCGGCGCCGCAGCGCGGCCGATCTCCGGCAGCGTCGGCATCGCCCCGGAAGGCCTGCAGCGCGGCCCGCTCGACGCAGGCAGCCGCCCACGCCCGCTCAATCACTGATCCGGTTACCCGCACCCCTCCCCTTGCCGTCCGGCAATCTGCCATTAAATTGGTGGCATATTGCCGACGCTATAGGTGGGGCAGACGATGTCCATCATTGAAACGGTCGCGGATAAGCTCGGCGGCAAACCGGTGCTCGGTACGACGGTTAGGTCGCAGGCAGAGTTGGCCATGGTGGTCCGCAACCGCCTTCCCCTCGCCGCCCTCCAGGGATTGAGCCGCGCCGGGCTGAGCGATCAGGAAATCGAGCAGTTCGTCATCCCGCAGCGGACCCGCCGACACCGCGCCGAGCGCAATCAGCCGCTCACGATCGACGAATCCGACCGGGCCGTCCGCCTGCTGCGCATTCAGAGCCTCGCCGAGGACACCTTCGGCGCGGACAAGGCCAGCCTCTGGCTTCGCCGCCCTCTGGCTGAGCTGAACGGCGAAACACCCCTCACCGTCGCGCAAACCGAGGCTGGCGCCAGGCTGATCGAGATGGTGCTCGGCAAGATCGCTTGGGGCGCAGCCACCTGATGCGCCTGTGGCGACTGTCTCTCGCCCGTCATGCTCGGGCGTTCGACGGTGGTTATGGACTGCTGTTCGACGGCCGCTGGAATACTGTCGGCCGGCCCATCACCTACTGCGCGACATCACCCGCTCTCTGTGTGCTGGAGAAGCTGGTGCACGTCGAAGACCCGCTGCTGCTGCCTGAGCTGATGCTGGTGCGCTACGAAGCGCCGGACGAGCTGTCCGTCGACGACGTGCCACGTTCGACTCTTCCGGCAGATTGGCGTCGTCGGGAGAGCTGGACGCAGCAGCGCGGTGATGCGTGGCATGCTTCGCTCAAAGCCCCACTGCTGCGAGTGCCGTCCGCGATCGTCCCGATCGACGGATCACCGGATCTGCACGTTCTGATCAACCACCGGCATCCTGGCTCCGACCGGATCAGACTCGCAGACATCGAGCCGTTCACCCTCGATCCCCGCCTGTTCTGACGATCGGGCTTCGGCATCCGAATCTCAACGTTCTCGCAGTTGTTATGCGCGGGACCAGGTCGTCAGGTTGTTTGGGAAGGCTGCGCCGAGCAGCACGGGCCGGCGCGGAAGTGGTGCGCTCGGAGGGACTCGAACCCCCACGATTTTACTCACTGCCACCTCAAGGCAGCGCGTCTACCAATTCCGCCACGAGCGCTTGGGACCGGGTTCGGGCATCGCCGACCGGATCGACGGCGCCCATTTAACAAAACAATGATGAGGCCACAAGGCCAGATCAGCGCCGATCTGGGGATCGCGGCAACATCTGTTTGACCTCGACCGCAATTCGGTTGCGATCGACCAAAACCATGCCGGACGCGATCGGCATGTTGTTGGCGAGGATCTTGACCTCGTCGGCTTCGGTGGCGTCCAGTTCGATGATGGCGCCGCGGCTGAGCCGCAGCACCTGGTGGATCGGCATCGAGGTGGTCCCGAGAACCACCATCAGATCGACGGAAACTTTATCGAGTGTCGGCACTGGAACCCGGACTGACTTGCCTGAGGAACGAAGACGTGGTCGAGCACACCACGTTATGGTTATCCAATGATTAACGTCTCGACTTCCCCCCGCCAGACACTGGATTGGACCGCCTTGAAGCCCGCCGCCGGCTCGCCAGCGGTGGAATGGCGCATCTCCGATTCGCCCGTGCCATATCCCGAGGCGGTGGCGACCATGGAGGCACGCGCCGCGGCGATCGCTGCCGGACTTGCGCCCGAGCTGGTCTGGCTGCTGGAGCACCCGCCGCTCTACACCGCGGGCACCAGCGGTCACGCCACGGACCTGCTGGAGGAGCGTTTCCCGCTGTTCACCACCGGCCGCGGCGGCCAGCTCACCTATCATGGGCCCGGCCAGCGGGTGGCCTATGTGATGCTGGACCTGAAGCGCCGCCGCCCCGACGTGCGCGCCTATGTGGCTGCACTCGAGCAGTGGATCATCGCCACCCTCGACGCCTTCAATATCCGCGGCGAGCGTCGGGAAGATCGGGTCGGCGTCTGGGTCCGCCGCCCCGACAAGGGCGACGGCTATGAAGACAAGATCGCGGCGATCGGCGTCCGGCTGAAACGCTGGGTGTCGTTGCACGGCATCGCCATCAACGTCGAACCCGACCTGTCGCATTTCAAGGCGATCGTGCCCTGCGGGATCAGCGATCCGCGCTACGGAGTTACCAGCCTGGTCGACCTCGGCCTGCCGGTGGTGATGAGCGACGTCGACCTCGCTTTGCGCGCCGCGTTCGAAAACATCTTCGGCCAAACCCGCGCCTCAACGCCTGCGGGCGTCTGAGCCTCCGATCTGCTGTCAGCTTCACGCACGCGAGGCGATTACTTCCGCGCCGGAACCGCCTGTCAAAATCAGCAGCGATCATCCGTTGTTCGAACGCCAACCGCGACTGTGTCACCGATTCCGGCAACGGAATTCTAAGGATGAAACCGCGCGCCTGCGGCGATGCGGCACCGACAACGCTTTCGTCACGTTAGCATGGATAGATCAGCAACGGCCTCCGCCTGCGGCGGCCGACCAACCTCGTAGTTTCCACAGTATTCGATCCGGGCGATGCGCCGACACAACAGTTCCCTTGACGATCAGTCGCTGTGGCAGGTCGCGCTCGACCACGCGCGGGACGCCGCCATCATCATCGATGATGGCGGTTACATCCGCTTCTTCAGCCAGACAGCAGAACGATTTTGGGGGATCGGTCGCGCGGAACTGATCGGCTGTCATTGTGACCGTCTCGGCATCAGCGCGATGCTGCAGCCTATGGCCGGCTCGCATCACTCGAACGCCGCATCCGAACTCACGGTCGAGATCGAGATCACAAGTCGCGACGGCCGATCGATCACCGCCGAGCTGACGCGATCGACGATCGGCGCCGATGGCTGCGACTACACGCTGCTCACGGTGCGCGACGTCACGCCCGAGCTGGAGCGTCGCAAAGGGATCGAACTCCTCACCTCGATCGCGGACCGCACGACGCGAGCTGTGCTGGTGACCGATCCTGAGCTCAGGATTCTCTACACAAACGCCGCCTTCGCCGTCCTGTTCGGCTACGGTGCCGATGAAGCCAAGGGCCGTAACATCATCGATCTACTCGCCGGTCACCACACCAATCGCCGCATGATGGCAGGCCTGAAACGATGGATGGCCGACGACGAAGGCGGCGAAGAGGAAATCCTGGTCTACGACAAGAACGGCGAAGAGGTCTGGATCTCGGCGGACGTGAAGGCCCTGCGTGACCCGCAGGGCCGGATCACACAGGTCTTCGCACTGCTGACCGACATCTCGGAAACCCGTCAGTTGCGCATGCTGCAGCAACTGACGCTGGGGGCACTCGCCGACGAGATTCCGATTACCGAGGTCGCCGATCGGATGTGTCGGTTCGTCGAGAAGATCGCGCCGGACGTGGTGTCCTCGCTGCTGCATGTCGACGCGCAGGGCCTGTTGCACCCGCTCGGTGGCCCGAGCCTGCCCGACGATTACTCCCGGGCGCTTGACGGCGTGCCGATCGGCCCGCAGGTCGGCGCGTGCGGCGCCTCGGCGTATTACGGCGAACCGGTGCTGGCGCTCGACATCGACACCGACCCGCGCTGGGAGCCTTTCAAGAAGCGGCTATTGGAAATCGGGCTACGCGCCTGCTGGTCGTCGCCGATCAAGGCCAAGGACGGCCGTGTGATCGGCACCTTCGCGTTCTATTTCCGCGCCTGCAGGCCGCCGAGCCATTGGCATCACCGCATTGTCGATGCCTGCCTGCATCTCGGCGCGCTCGCGATCGAGCGCATGGAGTCGCGCGCGCAGATCGCAAGGCTCGCTTATTTCGACATGCTGACCGGCCTGCCCAACCGGGCGCGGCTGCGCGATCTGATCGGCGAAGCGACCGCGGCCTGCCCACAGGGCCGCTCCGTTGCGCTGGCGTTTCTGGACGTCGACAATTTCAAGGACATCAACGACACGCTGGGCCATGCCGCGGGCGACGAGTTCCTGGTCGAGTTCGCGCGCAGGCTGCGCGACCAGGTCCAGCCCGGCGACGTGGTGGGCCGGCTCGGCGGCGACGAATTCGTCGTCGTGCTGCCGAACCGCGAGCCGGCCGAAATCGAGCCGGTGGTGGCGCGGATCAGCGACGCGTTGATGTTGCCGTTCGCGCTGTGCAACAGCCAGGTGCCGATGTCGGCCAGCATCGGGGTCAGCCTGTATCCCGACAACGCCACCGACATCGACACCCTGATCAACCAGGCCGACACCGCGATGTATCGCGCCAAGCGTTCGGGTCGCTCGACCTACCGACTGTTCAATTGCGACATGCACGGCGCAGCCGAGCAGCGAATGGCCTATGCGGCAGCGCTGCGCTCGGCTCTCGCCGACAGCCGACTCGAACTGCATTATCAGCCGCAGATCAGAACCGCTGACGGCGCGCTGCACGGCGTCGAAGCGATGGCACGCTGGCACGATCCGGTGCTCGGCCCGGTGCCGCCGGCCAAATTCATTCCGCTGGCCGAAGAGTGCGGCCTGATCGATCAGATCGCCTGCTGGTCGATCCGCGAGGCCTGCCGGCAGATGCGCGTATGGCGCGACCAGGGGCTCGAAGTGCCGAGCGTCGCCGTCAATCTGTCGCCGATCAACTTCGAGAATCCAGCGCTGCCGACACTGGTGGCCGACACGCTCGCGAGCTATCACCTGCCGCCCGAAGCGCTGATGCTCGAGGTCACCGAGGGCGTCGCGCAAGACAACCGCTCGACCGCGCACGACACCATGGTGGCGCTGCGCCGGATCGGAGTCGGCCTGTCACTCGACGATTTCGGCACCGGCTATTCCAATCTCAACCGGCTGGCGCAATTGCCGATCCGCGAGCTGAAGATCGATCGCGGCTTCATGAGCGAGCTGGAGACCAGCCCGACCGCCTGCGCGGTCGTCACCACCGTGGTGCGGGTCGGCCAGAGCCTCGCCCTCAGCGTCGTCGCCGAAGGCGTCGAGACGAAAGCGCAATTCCAGCTTCTGAGCGAGCTCGGCTGCGACGTCGTCCAGGGCTTCCTGTATGCGCCCGCGCTGGCGCCGGAGCGGTTCGAGGAATGGCTGCTCGGCTACAGCGCCACCCGCGCCGGCCGCATGAGCGACCGGATCGGCGCCACCGCCGAGGACGGCCGACCGCCGTCCCGTGTCACCACGCGACGGCGACGATAATTCCAGGCGCACGGACGCCGCCTCGGCGGGAGCGGCAGCCCTCCCGACGCCGACATCGACGTGGTTCTCGCAAGGAAGCCGAATTGCCGGCCTTACAGCGTCGACAGGATCGAAACCCGCTCGCCCGTCTGGCGCAGGTTCAGAACGTCCGGCTGCGCGGCCTCTGCCACCACCGCATCGACGCGGGCCGCCGACGGTCCACGCTGGCATCGCGCGATCATCTCGCTGACGACCGGCTCGCTGCCGGCCAGCACCGCCTCGACGCTGCCGTCGCGGCGATTGCGCACCCAGCCCTGCAGCCCCATCGCTTCAGCAGTATGGGCCAGCCAGGCCCGATAGCCGACGCCCTGCACCCGGCCGCTGATCGTCACCTGCCGGATGATCTCGCTCATCAGCGTTTCACACCGAGGAAGTGCTCGTTCCGATCAGCGACGACGTCGGCGCGCGTGACCTTGTCCGTCAGGTCGGCGCCCGCGAGCCCGGTCAGTTGCTTCGGCGTCGCGCCATCCTTGATCGCCGACAGCGTCTTGAATACGGCCTCGGTCGCAGCCGCGATCGGCGCGTGGCCCTGCACCGCGATGCGGACGCGCCTGCCCGCGAGGTGATCGAAGTCGCCGAGTTCGGCCGGCGGACTGCCGAGCGCCAGCGGCAGCGTGGTCGCGGCGCTGATCGCTTCGAGCTGGGCGCGGGTCTTCACCCCGGTGAAGAACAGCGCATCGACGCCCGCGGCCTCATAGGCCAGCGCGCGTTCGATCGCATCGTCGAGCGAGGTGATCGAGCAGGCGCCGGTGCGGCCGAAGATAACCAGGTTGGGATCGCGCCGCGCATCGAGCGCGGCCTTGATCTTGCCGAGTCCCTCCTCGCGCGACACCAGTTGCGGCTTTGCCTCGCCGTAGGCCTGCGGCAGCAGCGTGTCTTCGATGGTGAGACCGGCGGCGCCCGCCGCTTCGAGTTCTTCGACGGTGCGGCGGACGTTGAGCGCGTTGCCGTAGCCGTGATCGGCATCCACCACCACCGGCAGCGCCGCGGCGCGGCTCATCCGCCGCACCTGCTCGGCAAGCTCGGTCAGCGTGATCAGCGCGATGTCGGGATCGCCGAGGATTGCCAGCGACGCCACCGAGCCGCCGAACATCCCGAACGGAAAGCCGAGATCGTCGGCGATCCGGATCGAGATCGCGTCGTACACCGACGCCGGGCGCACGCAGGCCGATCCAGCAAGGATCGCCCGCAATGCGCCGCGGCGGTCACGCCAGGCCATGGCCTTACGCGAACTCCATGATCACCGCGTCGACCGCGAGCGTCGCGCCGGCGGCGGCATGGATCTTCTTGATCTGGCCGTCGCGCTCGGCGCGCAGCACGTTCTGCATCTTCATCGCCTCGATCACGGCGAGCGTCTCGCCGGCCTTGATCTCCTGGCCTTCGGCGACGGCGATCGACACCACCAGACCCGGCATCGGGCACAGCACCTTCTTGCCGGTGTCGGCCTTGTCGGCTTCCTTCATCCAGCGCGCCGCAGCGGCTTCGCGCTCGGTGAAGACGTTGACCGAGACTTCGTAACCGTGATGCGCCAGCTTGAATCCGTTCGGGATCGCGCGAACCTGCACCGCGACCGGATGGCCGTCGATGGTGCCTTCCCACACCGGGTCGCCCGGCATCCAGGACGACAGCAACTGGTGCGGCTGCCCCAGCGATCCGTCGGGATTGGCGAAGCGGACCACGAACGCCTCGCCCTCGCGGATCACGTCGAGCGGCACTTCGCTGCGCTCCAGCCAGACGCAGCGGCGGCGCTCGCGGATCACCGCGCGGCCGATCATCTGACCCGAGATCTTGCGCTTGCGCTCGCCGATCACCCGGTCGATCGCCGCGCCGACCGCGGCGATGCGGCGGGCGACCTCACCTTCCGGCACCCGCGGATGGAAGCCTTGCGGAAATTCCTCGGCGATGAAGCCGGTCGACAGATTGCCCTCGCGCCAGCGCGGATGGGTCATCAGCGCCGACAGGAACGGAATGTTGTGGCGGATGCCGTCGACGTAGAACGCGTCGAGCGCATGGGTCTGCGCCTCGATCGCCGCGGCGCGCGACGGCCCGTGGGTCACCAGCTTGGCGATCATCGGGTCGTAGAACATCGAGATCTCGCCGCCCTCCTGCACGCCGGTGTCGTTGCGCACCGTGATGCCGGAAGCCGCGCTCTCGGCCGGCGGCCGGTACTTCACCAGGCGGCCGATCGACGGCAGGAAATTGCGGAACGGATCTTCCGCATAGACGCGGGACTCGACCGCCCAGCCCTTCAGCGTGATGTCCTTCTGCGCCAGCGCCAGCTTCTCGCCGGCGGCCACGCGGATCATCTGCTCGACCAGATCGATCCCGGTGACCATTTCGGTGACTGGATGTTCGACCTGCAGGCGGGTGTTCATTTCGAGGAAGTAGAAGCTCTTGTCCTGGCCGGCGACGAACTCGACGGTGCCGGCGCTGTCGTAGTTCACGGCCTTGGCCAGCGCAACCGCCTGCTCGCCCATCTTGCGGCGGGTGACTTCGTCGAGCAGCGGCGACGGCGCCTCTTCGATCACCTTCTGATTGCGGCGCTGGATCGAGCATTCACGCTCGCCGAGATAGATGACGTTGCCGTGCTTGTCGCCGAGCACCTGGATTTCGATGTGGCGCGGATCGACGATGAACTTCTCGATGAAGACGCGGTCGTCGCCGAACGAGGCCTTGGCCTCCGCCTTGGCGAGGTTGAAGCCCTCGGCGACCTCCGCCCGCGAATGCGCGATGCGCATGCCCTTGCCGCCGCCGCCGGCAGAGGCCTTGATCATCACCGGATAGCCGATCTCGTCGGCGATCTTCACCGCGTGCTTGTCGTCCTCGATCACGCCGAGGAAGCCGGGCACGGTCGAGACCTTGGCCTGCGCGGCGGCCTTCTTGGACTCGATCTTGTCGCCCATCGCGGCGATCGCGCCGGGGTTCGGACCGATGAACACGATGCCGGCATCGGCCAGCGCGCGTGGGAACGCTTCACGCTCGGACAGGAAGCCGTAGCCTGGATGCACCGCCTCGGCGCCGGTCTTCTTGCAGGCCTCGACGATCTTCTCGATCACCAGATAGCTCTCGGCCGCCGCCGGCGGGCCGATCAGCACCGCCTCGTCGGCCATTTCGACGTGCAGCGCGTCGCGGTCCGCCTCGGAATAGACGGCGACCGTCTCGATACCCATACGACGCGCGGTCTTGATGACCCGGCAGGCGATCTCGCCGCGGTTGGCGATCAGAATACGTTTGAACATGCTCTTCTTGCTTGCAACCTTGGGGGTGGTTCTGCCCTCCCGGCCGGGACGGCATTCGGCATTGCGGATGTGCTTGTAACAATTCTGTCGGCGGGGAGAACTAGATATTGCGCAGGGGGCCGGCGCTACGACCGATTAAACCAATGGCCCGCCCGCACGCGCCGGCCGCCACCTCGGCAGACAGCGTCTCGCTTTCGCGCAAAAACACCCGCTCCGCAACTAAATTTCGTGGTTTTCCAACGGGCTGACGGAACATTCCGTCGGCCGGGTTGAACCCGCGGCGCGCGCACGGGCGCCGTTGCCTGCCCAAAAAAGCAAACGGCGGGGGCAATCCCCGCCGTTGCATTTGTCACGATGTGGTTGGGCGTTAGGCGCCGAGATCGAGAATCTGGGGCAACTGGGTGATCAACGGCAGCGTCGCGACTCCGACCAGGGTGGCGACCAGGCGCATCAAGGTGTGGTTGTTGCGCCGGGTGCCGCGCATCTGGCGCGAAATCCATTCCAGCACCTCGGTGTTGACGCCGACCGCCTGGGTCGGCGCCCAGGACTCGATCGCCACGTCGGGCGACAGCGCGACGCTGCGGGCCGGCACCGGCAGACCCGAGGCCGCCGCAGCATGGTGGGCCACCGCTTTGGCGAACAGATCGTCGAACCGACCGCCGTCGACGCGTTCGGCTGCGGCATCGTTGATCTCGAACAGCGCCTCGGCCTCGGCCCGGCTGATCGGCTGATCATCGACCGTCGCCGCGGTCAGGATGCGCATGCACCAAGCTGCATCGGCAGCATCGAGGGTACGGGAGAAGTGGACCCGACCACCGGTGGTCGGCCCCTCGCCGGTGATGATGCCGTCGCGCACAATTCCGAGCGCCTGCGCGGCGGTGTAGCGGTTCGAAATCTTGGAAGGGTCGATGCCGATCAGCTCGGCAGTGGCGGCGGCAGTCATTGCTTTCACTCGTTTTTCTGGCTCTGAGCCAGCAATTCCACGCTGGCGTAAACGCTTGGTTAAGACTTCGCCCCTGCGGCCGATTCGGTTCGGCTTGACCGGCATCTTTCCCAGCAGGGTTGCCGATTTGTCGCAACAGCGGTCTCGCCGGCTCAATTCGCAGGAGCCTCCGGCGGCGGTTGGGCGCAGTGGCGGCGAAGTTGGGGCAAAGCGCTTCGGCCGGGCGGCCATTTGGCCGCACCGGTCGTTCAGATGTCCTTCAGCGTTTCGAGCGTCGGCGGCGAGCGGCGCTCAGCGCGGCGACCACCAATCCGCCAGCAGCAGGCCGAGCGTCCCCGACACCGCGGTGACGAAAGCGCCCCACGAGATGTCGACCGCGACCACCGGCCAGGTCCAGTGCTTCAGCAGCGCCAGCGAGGTCAGCTCGAAGGTGGCGTAGCAGAACACACCGAACAGCGCCCCGTACAACAACGAGGATTGCCAGGTCGCCTGCGCCGAGCCGTTGACGAAGATGACGATGCCGACGACGTAGAGCAGATAGAACATCACGGCCGGCAGCAGCCTCACCTCGCCGAGCATCTCGCCGACCTGCGACTGGAAGAAGCTCTTGGCGATCGTGCCGAGGAACAGAAAGTCGAGCGGAATCAGGACAATGAATGTCGCCAGATAGAGCACACCGTATCGCTTCAAATCGTCCTCCTGAACAAAACCGAATGCATCCTGTCAAATACGGAATGCCTCGTCGATGGTTGCAGACGCAGCCGGACAGCGGCGCAAAATCGCAGCCTCGTATCCTGGATGAGCCCACGTGCTGACAACTGCCGGCTCCCGCCCCGTCATCGTCTGGTTTCGCGACGATCTCCGTCTTGCCGATCATCCGGCGTTGCACGCCGCCGCGCAATCCGGTGCACCGGTGCTGTGCGTCTATGTGCTCGACGAGGTGAGCGATGAGGTGCGCGCCCTTGGTGGCGCGGCGCGATGGTGGCTGGCGCAATCGCTTCGATCGCTGGAGGCTGAGCTTCGTGCAGCGGGAATATTGCTGATCCTGCGGCGGGGGCCGGCGGCCGCGGTGCTGGCCGAGCTTGCGCAGCAAAGCGATGCAGCGGCGGTGCATTGGAACGAGATCGAGATCGCACCGCATCGCGCCGTCGCCGACGCGCTGGCAGACGCGCTGACCGTGGCCGGCATCGCCTATCACCGCCACCCTGGCGATACGCTGGTGGCGCCGAACACGATCCGCAGCAAGGACGGCCGCGGCATGCGGGTGTTCACCCCGTTCTGGCGGCGTGTGCTCAGCCTCGGCGATCCGCCGCAGCCCCTGCCCCGTCCTGCCGCGCTACGCCCGGCGCCGGCACTGCCGGGCGCTCAGCTCAGCGACTGGCAGCTCGAGCCGACCGCGCCGGACTGGGCCGGCGGCCTGCGCGCCACCTGGCGGCCGGGCGAAGCCGCAGCCAAGACGCGGCTCGCCGACTTCCTCGCCAGACTGCCGGGCTACGCCGAGGGCCGCGACTATCCGGATCGTCACGCCACCTCCGGCCTGTCGCCGCATCTGCGGTTCGGTGAAATCAGTCCGCGCCAGGTCTGGTACGCGGCGCGCTTCGCCGCCGCCGAGCGTCCAGCGATCGCGCCCGACATCGACAAGTTCCTCAGCGAACTCGGCTGGCGCGAGTTCTGCCGGCATCTGCTCGCCGACCACCCGGATCTTGCCGCCCGCAATCTACAGCCGGCGTTCGCCGCCTTCCCGTGGCAGAGCGACGATGGCGCGCTGACCGCCTGGCAGCGCGGCCGCACCGGCTATCCGATCGTCGACGCCGGGATGCACGAGCTGTGGCATTCCGGCGTGATGCACAATCGCGTCCGCATGGTCGTCGGCTCGTTCCTGGTCAAGCACTTGCTGATCGACTGGCGGCTCGGCGAACAGTGGTTCTGGGACACGCTGGTCGACGCCGACCCCGGCAGCAATCCCGGTAACTGGCAGTGGGTGGCGGGCTGCGGCGCCGATGCGGCGCCGTATTTCCGGGTGTTCAACCCGGTGCTGCAGAGCGAGAAGTTCGACGCGGACGGCGCCTATATCCGCCGCTGGCTGCCCGAACTCGCCGGCCTGCCGAACAACCTGATCCACCAGCCGTGGACTGCGACGCCGCTCGAACTCGCCGCCGCCGGCGTCGAGCTCGGCGGCAACTACCCGAGGCCGATCGTCGACCACAAGGCGGCCCGCCAGCGCGCGCTTTCGGCCTATTCTGAGCTGCGGCAGCGTTGAACAACTGCGGTTGGCAGCGTTACTAATTTCGCGAATCGGCTATCGTCGGGGTTATCTGCAAACCCTTGGGGGATCAACATGGACGACGACAAGCCGATGATCGAGCAGGTGGGCGAGGTGATCAACGAGGTCACCGACGCAGCCAAGACCGCAGTCAAGAAGGCGCGCAAGGCCGCCAAGAAGGTTGCCAAGAAGGTGAAGGCCGACGTCAAGAAGGCGACCAAGAAGGCAGGCAAGAAGGCTGGTAAGAAGGCTGGTAAGAAGGCCGCCAAGAAGGCGGCGAAGAAAGCCAAGCCGGCCAAGAAAGCAGCCAAAACGGCGCCGAAGAAAGCCAAGAAAGCTGCGAAGAAAGCCGCCAAGAAGACGGCCAAGAAAGCCGTGAAAAAGGCCAAGAAGGCGGCGCCGAAGAAGGCCAAGAAGGCCAAGAAATCCAAGCGCTGAGCGTTTCATCCGCGTCGGCCAGCGAAAGCCTCCGGAAGAGTTCGCCGGAGGCTTTTTGCTGTGCTCCGGCAGCAGCCGCGCGCGCCGCCTGCCCGCCTATGCCTTCGCCCGATTGACCAGGAACACCGCCGCCGCGCAGATCGCCATGCCGGCGATCGACACCGCGTCGAGTGTTTCGCCGAACAGCACATAGGCCATCAGCGCTGTCACCGCCGGCACCAGATAGAACAGGCTCGCCACCGAGGTGGCGGCGGAATGCCGGATCAGCCAGTACAGCAGCCCGATCGAGCCGATCGACAGCACGACAACCAGCCATCCCACCGCCAGCACGAACTCCGTGGTCCAATCGACCACACGGGTCTCGAACAGCGCGGCGCCGACGGCGAACAGCGCCAGCGCGGCGAGAAACTGGATGATATTGCCGGCGCGCCAGTCGATGCCGCTGCAATAGCGCTTCTGGTACAGCGTCCCGATGGTGATGCCGATCAGCGCGCAGGCGGAGGCGAACCAGCCCCAGCCGACGTCGCCGGTCAGGCTGCGGCCGTGCAGGATCAACAGCGTGCCGCCGAGACCGAGCCCGAGCCCCAGCCATTGCAGCGGCGTGACGCGCTCGCCGAGCCAGCGGTTGGCCAGCGTGGAGGTCAGGATCGGTTGCAAGCCTGGGATCAGCGCCGACAGCCCCGCCGGCACCGAATGCGCGATCGCGATCGAGGTGCCGGCCAGATAGACGCCGTGCACCAAAAGCCCGGCGACGACGCTGTGGCCGACGCCGGCGAGGCCCGGCCATTGCGGCCGGGCGATCGCGGCAATCACCGCCATCAGCGCCAACACTGCCACCATCCGGATCGACAGATAGGTCAGCGGCTCCGCTCCGGTGAGCGCGTATTTGGTGCCGACGAAACCGGTGCTCCACAGCACCACGAACACGGCCGGCGCCGCACGGGCGGCGAGGTTCTCTGCGTTGCGGTTCATTGTCTCCCCGAGAGCCCGATCGTGGATGACGGGCAGCGGCGCGGTCGCGCGCCCGTCCATGCCACGCCGCGGCCGTTGCAGCCAGAGAAGATCGTCCTCGTCGGGTACGGCGCCTCGCGCCATGCGCCGGCGCGTTGATATCCCGGTGGCCGAGCCGCAATCTCCTCGCCGGGGGCGACACGGGTTCAGGGGATCTTTCGTCGATGCGGCCGGCTCAAGCGGCCGGCGCGCTCAATACTCTTCCGGGCAGGGATCGACGATCTTCCACAGATCGACGCCGTTCTTGATCTTCTTCATCTCGGTGGTCAGGCCGCCGTTGCGGGCGAGCCAGTCCTTCACCGGCTGCGGATAATACGACATCAGCTCCGAGGTGCCTTCGAGGCTGGTGACCTTGATGCCGAAGGTGAACGCCTTGTCGTAATAGGCCTGGTGAAAGCCGAGGCTGGCGCGTGGGGTGACGCAGATCTTGTTCGGCGGCACGATTCCGAACACCAGGGTGCAGGCCGAATTGCAGATGCCGTCGATGATGACCCGCTCGCGGCGCTCGCGGATGCGCTGGTACTTCGCCTTGTACTCCTCGACGTAACCGCCGTGATCCCGGGTGATGCGAAGATCGGCGTGTGCCGGCGCCGCCAGCAGGATCAACGGCAGCAGCAGCGAGAACAGCTTACGCATGGTTCGGTCGAAACCCGTGGCGACAAGGGAGCGGTCCGGCAACGGCCGGGAGCGACACTTTGGCCCAGTTTGGTT
>NZ_QPFS01000099.1:0-18886 GCF_010906995.1 Rhodopseudomonas sp. WA056
CCGCAGCCCAGGCACAGACGGCACCGGCCGCGACCACGGCCTCGCCCTCGCCCTCGATAACCGACCTGATCAAGCAGCACGAACAGGAACTCGAGGCGGCGCGGGCGCAGCAGAAGAGCGCAGCCGAGCAGCAGGACCGGCTCAAGGCCGATCTCGCCGCGATCGGGGCCGACCGCACCAAGCTCAATCAGGAACTGATCGACGTCGCCGCCAAGGTGCGCACGATCGAAACCCGGATCAGCGACGCCGAAGCCCGGTTGCGGCCGCTGGACGCCCGCGAAAACGAGATCCGCAGCTCCCTGGATCAGCGCCGCGACGAGATCGGGGAAGTGCTGGCGGCGCTGCAACGCGCCGGCCGACGCGCCCCGCCGGCGCTGCTGGTGCGGCCGGAGGATGCATTGGAGTCGCTGCGCACCGCGATCCTGTTAGGTGCCGTAGTACCGGAATTGCGAACTCGTGCCGAACGGCTCGCCACCGACCTCGGCGAATTGATCGCCGTGCGCCAGAAGATCGCCGCCGAACGCGATCAGCTCACCGCCGACCGCAGCCGGCTGGGCTCGGACCAGACCCGCCTCGCCGCGCTGGTCGAGGAACGACAGCGGCAGCAGAGCGCGGTCGAAAGGGACATCGACGCCGAGCGCGGCCGGGCGCTGACATTGTCGCGCCAGGTCGACAGCCTGCAGGGCCTGATCGCCAAAATGGAACAGGACCTGAAGAGCGCCGCCAAGGCCGCAGCGGTCGCCGGACAGAAGGGCGCCCCCACCTCGCCGGGCGGCAAGCCGGATCTCGCCGCGCTGAAGGATCCGGGCCGGCTCAGCCCGGCAATCGCCTTCGCTTCGGCCAAGGGCATGCTGCCGTTTCCTGTGAACGGCGCCAAGATCCGTGATTTCGGACGCCCGGACGGGGTCGGCGGCGTCGAGCGCGGGATCTCGTTGTCGACGCGGCCGGGCGCGCAGATCACCACACCCTGCGACGGCTGGGTGGTCTATGCCGGCCCGTTTCGCTCCTATGGACAACTCTTGATCCTCAATGCCGGTGGCGGGTATCATGTCCTCATCGCCGGGATGGAGCGCATTTCAGTCAATATCGGCCAGTTCGTGCTCACGGGAGAGCCGGTTGCGACCATGGGGTCGACCTCGCGGGTCGCCTCGATCCTCGCAGCCAACGCCAGTCAGCCCGTGCTCTACGTCGAGTTCCGTAAAGACGGCACTCCCATCGATCCAGGTCCATGGTGGGCCGCAAATGAAGGCGAGAAGGTTCGCGGATGATGCGCAAGACTTCGGTAATCCTCCTCAGTGCCGTCACCGGTGCCGCACTGACGCTCTTCGTGACCCAGCCGCGCACGATGCTGATGGGCGCCAGCGCCCGTGCCGCCACCTCCGACACCTATCGCCAGCTCAACCTGTTCGGCGACGTGTTCGAGCGCGTGCGCAGCGACTACGTTGAAAAGCCCGACGACTCCAAACTGATCGAATCCGCGATCAGCGGCATGCTGACCGGACTCGACCCGCATTCGAGCTACATGGACGCCAAGAGCTTCCGTGACATGCAGGTGCAGACCCGCGGCGAGTTCGGCGGTCTGGGCATCGAAGTCACGATGGAAGACGGCCTGATCAAGGTGGTGTCACCGATCGACGATACGCCGGCGTCCAAGGCCGGCATCCTGGCCAACGACATCATCACCAATCTCGACGACGAAGCGGTGCAGGGCCTTACGCTGAACCAGGCGGTCGAGAAGATGCGCGGCCCCGTCAACACCAAGATCCGGCTGAAGATCGTCCGCAAGGGCCAGGACGCTCCGATCGAAGTGACGCTGGTGCGTGACAACATCCGCGTCCGCTCGGTGCGCGCCCGGGTCGAGGACAGCGACATCGGCTACATCCGCATCACCACCTTCAACGAGCAGACCACCGAGGGGCTCAAGAAGGAGATCACCAACCTCACCAATCAGATCGGCGCCGACAAGCTGAAGGGCTTCATCCTCGATCTGCGCAACAATCCGGGCGGCCTGCTCGAGGAGGCGGTGACCGTCTCCGACGCGTTCCTCGATCGCGGCGAGATCGTCTCGACCCGCGGCCGCAATGCCGAAGAAACCCAGCGCCGCTCCGCCCATGCGGGCGACCTGACCAAGGGCAAGCCGGTGATCGTGCTGATCAACGGCGGCTCGGCTTCGGCTTCCGAAATCGTCGCCGGCGCGCTGCAGGATCACAAGCGGGCCACCGTGGTCGGCACCCGGTCGTTCGGCAAGGGCTCGGTGCAGACCATCATTCCGCTCGGCTCCGGCAACGGCGCGCTGCGGCTGACCACGGCGCGCTACTACACGCCGTCGGGCAAGTCGATCCAGGCCAAGGGCATCACCCCGGACATCGAGGTGATGCAGGACGTGCCCGCCGACATCAAGGCGCGGACCGACACCAAGGGCGAAGCCTCGCTGCGCGGCCACCTGAAGGGCGCCGATGGCGACGAGAAGACCGGCTCGCAATCCTACGTGCCGCCGGAAGCCAAGGACGACAAGGCGCTGAAGGCCGCGGCCGACATGCTCCACGGCATCAAGGTCAACGCCACCGCGCCGGTGGCGGACAAGCAGACCAACGGCGACAAGGCCGCGGTCGACAAGCCGGCCGGCAACAAGGCGGCGAACTGATCGGTCGGCGTTTCCGGCTTCATTCGTTTGCTGAAAGGCCGGCCCCTGGCAGGCCGTGTGAAAAGTCGAAGGCTCCGGTTTTCCGGGGCCTTTTTCTTTGGCGAGATGGTTGTTGGCTCGGGCGAGGCTGGTTCGCAAAGTGGCGGCGCCGACGAGATTGATGGCGCGCAGGATATTGTAGGCGAGGACGCTGAGGGCGGCTTCGTTGCTGACCTTTTGGCGGCCCCGGGTGAGGAATCGTCCCCCTCGGTCCCCCTTTTTGCTGCCCGGCTCGCGTGCCGGCGGCGGGCGACGTCGAGCGCCGCCGTGTCGTGCTATCGTCGCAGCGACTGATTCGGGAGATCGTTGGTAGTGGCGGCGGACGAACTGAGCACCCCGCTGGGTCAGAAGCGCAGCCGCTGGCAGCGACTGCGCCACTATCGGCTGCCGTTCAACGCGACGCAGGCGATCGCGACGCTGCTCGGCGTCTTTGTCCTCGCCTTCCTCGGCTTCGCGATCTTCAGCCACGATCCGCTCGGTGGCGAGCCGGTGGTCCGCCTCGAGATCCCGCCTGCGGCCGATGCCCCGAAGCAGGCGGCCGCCGCGCCGGCAAAGGCCCCGGACGGCAAGGCGGAGAACGCCCCCGCCGCCGGCCCGGACCAGCACGGCGGCAAGCAAGCCGCACCGGGGCAGAAGACCATCACCATCATCGACGGCTCCAAGGGCACCCGGCAGGACGTCGTGGTCGGAGCCGACACGGCGGACAAGTCGGAGCCGCCGGGCGGCGCGAGCGCGGTTGCGGCCGACGGCATCAACCCGAAACTGCTGGAACAGTCGCGCTACGGCATGATCCCGGTGATGGCCGGGGGCCTGAAGCCGTTCAATGCCTACGCCATGGCGACGGACGCCGAGCGCGCCAAGGCCGAGCGGATGCCGACGGTGACGATCGTGGTCGGCGGCCTGGGGATCGGCGCGGCGCGCACCAACGACGCGGTGATGAAGCTGCCGGCGCCGGTGACGCTCGCTTTCACGCCCTACGGCTCCGATCCCGGGAAGCTGGCGACCGAGGCGCGGGCCAAGCGTCACGAGATCATTCTGCAGATCCCGATGGAGCCGTTCGATTATCCGGACAACGACCCCGGACCGCAGACGCTGCTGACCTCCAGCGCGCCGGAGCAGAATCTCGACCGGCTGAATTGGCATCTCAGCCGGATCCAGGGCTATGTCGGCCTGTCGAATTTCATGGGCGCGCGGTTCGTCGCCACCGAGCCGGCGATGCAGGCGATCATTCGCGACGCCGCCAAACGCGGCCTCGGCTATCTGGACGACGGCACCGCTCCGCGCAGCGTCGCCGGAACCTTGGCGAACTCGCTGGCGATCCCGTTCGCGAGGGCCGACCTCACGATCGATCAGGTACCCGCCGGCACCGACATCGACAAGGCGCTGACACGGCTCGAGAGCATCGCCAAGGAGCGCGGCAGCGCCATCGGCATGGCTTCTGCGCTTCCCGTGACGATTGAACGAATTGTCAACTGGAGCAAGAGCTTGGAGAGTCGGGGCATCGTCCTGGTGCCATTGACAACAGCGATGCTGAAATCAAAATCAAGTTGAGACCACCCTGCTCTTGGGGATGCGGAAGGCACTGACGGAATGGCCCGCTACGAAGACCTGCCCTATCGAACCTGCGTCGGCGTGATGCTGATCAACCGGGAGGGTCTCGTTTTCATCGGGCGCCGCGCCGGCGGCATCGAACACGTCGACGACACCCATGTCTGGCAGATGCCGCAGGGCGGCGTCGATCCGGGCGAAGACACCTGGGAAGCCGCCAAGCGCGAGCTGTACGAAGAGACCAGCGTCCATTCGGTCGAGAAACTCGCCGAGGTGCCGGATTGGCTGATCTACGATATCCCCCGCACCGTGGCCGGCCGCGCCTGGAAGGGGCGCTACCGCGGTCAGCGCCAGAAATGGTTCGCGGCGCGCTTCATCGGGACGGATTCCGAAATCAACGTCGCCCACCCCGGCGGCGGTCACAAGCCGGAGTTCACGAGCTGGCGCTGGGAGCCGATGCACAATCTCCCGGAGCTGATCGTGCCGTTCAAGCGCCCGGTCTATGAGCGCGTCGTCAAGGAATTCTCCCAGCTCGCCGCGGCGGTGTGAGGCGACCGACGACCTTCGTTCGTCATTGCGAGCGCAGCAATCCATGGCTCGGCGGCAGCGGAGGCGGCGGGGCCGTCACCTCGCCGCGATTGCGGCCTGCAGGATGTGGTCGCAGTGCGCCTTCACGGTGTGATGGGCGAAGACGTGGTCGCGCGCGGCCAATGCCATGCGGCGCAGCTTGTCCTTGTCCGCCAGCGCTGCGATGACGGCACGCTCCAGCCCGCCCGGTTCGATGTCGTAGTACACGCCGTGCTCACCGGAGAGCAGCGGTGCGTAGCGCAGGATGGTCGGGTTGTTCATCAGCGGCACCGACTGCACGATCGGCGCTTCGTAGTGCCGGTAGCAGTCCCAGCCCATGCCTTCCGGCGACCACGCCAGCCAGGAATGCGACATCCGCTCCATGAAGGCGTCGTAGGGCAGCCGCTCGGTCGGCTGATCGATCCGCACCCCCGCCGCCCGCAGCCGCTCCAGCTCCGGCAGGCCGTCCCGCCGCACCGTCGAATTGCCGTCGACCGAGCCGATGAAGAAGATGTCGTGGGTCTTCTCGGGAAACGGCGCGTCGCGCCAGCGTGCGTCGAACCGGAACTGCGGCAACGAGATCGGCTGCAGCCTGTCGATCCGTCGCTGCCATTTCTCGCTGCGGCGATAGCGCAGCGTCGGCAGATGCGGATGCACCGTGCCGGCCAGCGCCTGCCATTTGTCGCACGGCAGCTCGCGCTTGAAATACGCCTTGGCCTTGTCGAGCAGGAAGACGCTGCTCTTCGAGATCGCGAAGTGATCGTCCATCTCGACCGCGACCAGCGGCACCGGCGACTTCACCCAGCGGAACAAGCTGGGGCCGAACTGCCGGGTCAGCGCCGCCCAGGGATTGGCCGGGGTATAGAAGATGCCGCGCGCCCAATAGCGCGGATGCCACGGCGAGTAGCGCAGGCTGTTGACCACCACGACATCGTATTCGCCGCGGCCGGCGGCGCGCAATTCGCGCAGCACGCGGTCGGGCGTCGAGAAGCCGTCGAGCTTGCCGAAATCGCCGGTCAGCTTGGTCCAGGTCCACAGACAGGTGGTGCGCTCGGGATATTGCAGTTTGAAATAGCCGCCGCCGATTTCGAGAATGCGGAGCTTGGAGGTATCGACGGGCGCGGTCATGGGGCGAAATCGCCTGGCGTGGGATCGCGGGCAGGCGCGAGGCGCCCCGGACGTCGGCGCAGGGCCGGTTTCGGCGCTTGCCTAGCATGGGGTTTCTTGCCATTCAATGCGGCGGAGAGCGGCCGCCGCGATGGCGCGCGGCCGTCTGTTCGACCCAAATGGGCACCCGTTCCCGCGACAGAGGCGCGTCCGAACCCGCCCCTGTCCAGGACCCAGCAATGCGATTGTCCCGACGAATTCTCGTGAGCGGCGGCGCCGGCTTCATCGGCTCGCACCTTTGCGACAAGCTGCTCGCCGAAGGCCACGAAGTGCTGTGCGTCGACAATTATTTCACGGGATGGCGGCGCAACATCGAACATCTGGTCGGCACCCCGCGCTTCGAGGTGATGCGTCACGACGTCACCTTCCCGCTCTATGTCGAAGTCGACGACATCTACAATCTCGCCTGCCCGGCCTCGCCGGTGCACTATCAGCACGATCCGGTGCAGACGCTGAAGACCAGCGTGCACGGCGCGATCAACATGCTCGGTCTCGCCAAGCGTACCCGCGCCAAGATCTTCCAGGCTTCGACCAGCGAGGTGTACGGCGACCCCAACGTGCACCCGCAGCCGGAGAGCTATTGGGGCCACGTCAATCCGCTCGGGATTCGCGCCTGCTACGACGAGGGCAAGCGCGCCGCCGAGACGCTGTTCTTCGACTACCACCGCCAGCACAAGGTGAAGATCAAGGTGGCGCGGATCTTCAACACTTACGGGCCGCGGATGCATCCCAATGACGGCCGGGTGGTGTCGAACTTCATCGTCCAGGCCCTGTCCGGCAACGACATCACCATCTACGGCGACGGCAGCCAGACGCGCTCGTTCTGCTACGTCACCGACCTGCTCGACGGCTTCGCGAGACTGATGGCGACCGGCGACGAGTTCATCGGTCCGGTCAATCTCGGCAATCCGGTCGAGTTCACTATCCGCCAGCTCGCCGAGATGGTGATCGAAATGACCGATTCGAAGTCGAAGCTGGTGCTGATGCCGCTGCCGTCGGACGATCCGCGCCAGCGGCAGCCCGACATCTCGCTGGCCCGCCGCGAGCTCGGCTGGGAGCCGAAGGTGCCGCTTGCCGATGGGCTGAAGGAGACTATCGGTTACTTCCGCACCCTGATGGCGTCGTGACCGCCCGCCCGTCCCTCGAAGCGCTGCCCTATCGCCGCAACGTCGGCATCGCGCTGTTCGGCGGCGATGGCCGCATCCTGATCGGGCGGCGGTTTCGCGACGACGGCCCCGAGATCATTCTGCCGGGCCTCGAATGGCAGATGCCGCAAGGGGGCATCGACGAAGGCGAGGAGCCGCGGATCGCGGTGATGCGGGAGCTGTGGGAGGAGACCGGCGTCACGAGCGCCGAAATCCTCGGCGAGACCGACTGGGTCAGCTACGACTTCCCGCCATACGACGGCCCTGCCCATCGCCTCGCGGTGTTTCGCGGCCAGCGCCAGAAATGGTTTGCGCTGCGGTTCACCGGCAGCGACGCCGAGATCGACCCGCTCGCCGTCCGCAATGGCATGCCGCCGGAATTCGACGCCTGGCGCTGGGAGCGCCTCGACCGGGTCGCGGACTTCGTCGTGCCGTTCCGGCGCGAGGTGTATCGCGAGGTTGCCCGGCAGTTTGCTCGGTTCGTGTAGTCGCCTCCACGCGTCATTCCGGAGCGCGAGCGATCGGCTCGCGAATCCGGAATCTAGAGGTGATTGAATGAAGAGCCAGCAACGACGAGATTCCGGGTTCGCGGGCTTCGCCCGCGCCCCGGAATGACTGCGGAGACTCAAAAAACAAATGGCCGGGACAATGCCCGGCCAATCGAAACCTCAGAACACCTGACTGCGGCGTCAGTGCATCGCCGTGGTGTTGAGTTGCTGCTGGATGCTCTTGAAGTGATCCAGGCGCTCGATGGCGCTGTCGAGTTCGTCGCCGACCTTGCCGGGGAGCTGTTGCTCCATGGTCTGGATGGTGGCGGCGAAGTCCTGCAGGTCCACGTCCGGCGCCGGGGTGGCGACGTCGGCGAGCACCGTAAGGCCCTTCTCGGACACTTCGGCGATGCCGCCGAGCACCACGATCTTCTGCGTGGCGGCACCCGCCGTCACGGTGAGGATGCCGGGACGGATCACCGCCACCACCGGCGCGTGGCCGGCGAGCACACCGAAGTCACCCTCGGCGCCCGGAATGTCGACCTGATCGACTTCACCGGAGAAGGCGACCATTTCGGGCGAAACCAGATCGAAGTGGAAGGTGGACATATCTCGTCTCATCCGCTGCCCTCATCCTGAGGAGCGCGCGGTTGCGCGCGTCTCGAAGGATGAGATGATGGTCGACACCCTTCGAGACGCCGGCCTGCGGCCGGCTCCTCAGGGTGAGGTTCGTTTCGTTAGGCCGCCTCGGCGGCGAGCTTCTTGCCCTTCTCGACCGCTTCTTCGATGGTGCCGACCATGTAGAACGCCGCTTCCGGCAGATGGTCGTACTTGCCTTCGCAGATCGCGCGGAAACCCTTGATGGTGTCGGCGAGGTCGACGAACTTGCCCGGCGAGCCGGTGAACACTTCGGCGACGAAGAACGGCTGCGACAGGAAGCGCTCGATCTTACGGGCGCGGGCCACGGTCAGCTTGTCCTCTTCGGACAGTTCGTCCATGCCCAGGATGGCGATGATGTCCTGCAGCGACTTGTACTTCTGCAGGATCTGCTGGACCATGCGCGCGGTGGTGTAGTGCTCTTCGCCGACGATCGAGGCGGACAGCATGCGCGAGGTCGAGTCGAGCGGGTCCACCGCCGGGTAGATGCCCTTTTCCGAGATCGCACGGTTGAGCACGGTGGTGGCGTCCAAGTGCGCGAACGAGGTCGCCGGCGCCGGGTCGGTCAAGTCGTCGGCCGGCACGTAGATCGCCTGCACCGAGGTGATCGACCCCTTGGTGGTGGTGGTGATGCGCTCCTGCAGCGCGCCCATGTCGGTCGCGAGCGTCGGCTGATAACCCACCGCCGACGGGATGCGGCCAAGCAGCGCCGACACTTCCGAACCCGCCTGGGTGAAGCGGAAGATGTTGTCGACGAAGAACAGCACGTCCTGGCCCTGATCGCGGAAGTGCTCGGCGACGGTCAGACCGGTCAGGCCGACGCGGGCGCGGGCGCCCGGCGGTTCGTTCATCTGGCCGTACACCAGGGCGCACTTGGAGCCTTCGCCGCCGCCCTTCTTGTTTACGCCGGATTCGATGAACTCGTGATAGAGGTCGTTGCCTTCGCGGGTCCGCTCGCCGACGCCGGCGAACACCGAGTAACCGCCGTGGGCGCGGGCGACGTTGTTGATCAGCTCCTGGATCAGCACGGTCTTGCCGACGCCGGCGCCGCCGAACAGGCCGATCTTACCGCCCTTGGCGTAGGGCGCCAGCAGGTCGACGACCTTGATGCCGGTGACGAGGATTTCAGCTTCGGTCGACTGGTCGGTGTAGGCCGGGGCTTCCTGGTGGATGGCGCGGAGGCCTTCCGACTTGATCGGGCCCTGCTCGTCGACCGGCTCGCCGATCACGTTCATGATGCGGCCGAGCGTGCCGTCGCCGACCGGCACCGAGATCGGCGCGCCGGTGTCGGTGACTTCCTGGCCGCGGACCAGACCTTCGGTGGTGTCCATCGCGATGGTGCGAACGGTCGATTCGCCGAGATGCTGCGCGACTTCGAGCACCAGGCGGTTGTCGCCGTTCTTGGTTTCGATGGCGTTCAGAATGGCCGGCAGGTGCCCTTCGAACTGAACGTCGACGACGGCGCCGATGACCTGCGTGATGCGTCCGGTCTGATTGGCGGGTGTAGCCATTTAAACTGTCTCCCTGAAGTCCGAAATCCAAACCACGGTCGGTCGACCGGATGTAAACTTGTGTAACGTCGTCAGATCGCCTCGGCGCCCGAGATGATCTCGATCAGTTCCTTGGTGATCATCGCCTGGCGGGTGCGGTTGTAGACCAGCGTCTGCTTGCGGATCATCTCGCCGGCGTTGCGGGTGGCGTTGTCCATCGCACTCATCTGCGCGCCGTAGAACGACGCGTTGTTCTCGAGCAGCGCGCGGAAGATCTGCACCGCAAGATTGCGCGGCAGGAGGCCCGAAAGGATCTCGTCCTCTTCCGGCTCGTATTCGTAGGACGTCGCCACAGTGCCGGCGGCAGGCGCCGTCACTTCCAGCGGGATGAGCTGCTGGGCGGTCGGGATCTGCGAGATCACCGACTTGAAGCGCGAATAGAACAGCGTGCAGACGTCGAATTCGCCGGCGTTGAAGCGGGCGATGACTTTCTGGGCGATGTCCTCGGCGTTGACGAAGCCGATCTGACGCACCGAGCGCAGCTCGACATTGTCGATGATCTGCTTCTCGAAGTTGCGGCGGAGCTGCTCGTAGCCCTTGCGGCCGACGCAGAAGAACTTGACGGTCTTGCCCTGCCCCATCAGCTCGTATGCGCGCTCGCGGGCGAGACGGACGATCGAGGAGTTGAACGCACCGGACAGGCCGCGCTCGCCGGTACACACCAGCAGCAGATGAACCTGATCCTTGCCGTTGCCGGCGAGCAGCACCGGCGCGCCGGGCGAGCCCGCCGCGGCACCGGCGATATTGGAGATCACCGCGTCCATCTTCTCGGCGTAGGGCCGCGCGGCTTCCGCCGCCATCTGGGCGCGGCGCAGCTTCGAGGCTGCCACCATCTGCATCGCCTTGGTGATCTTCTGCGTCGCCTTGGTCGAGGCGATGCGGACGCGCATGTCTTTAAGTGAAGCCATTCTCAGTCCACCCCGGCGATCCGATCCACGATCCGACCGCAAACCTCACATTCGTCACGCCCGGGCTCGTCCCGGGCGTCCACGATGTCGAATAGCCACGTCGAGGACGTGGATGGACGGGGAAGACCCCGGCCATGACAGCATCAAGCGAACGTCTTGGCGTAGCTCTCGACCACCGCCTTGAGCTTGGCGGCGGTGTCGTCGGAGAGATCGCGGCTGGTGCGGATCGCCTCCAGGATGGCCGATTCCTTGCCGCGCAGCAGCGCCAGCAGGCCGTCCTCGAACGGGCGCACCTTGTTCAGCGGCAGCGCGTCCAGATAGCCGTTGGTGCCGGCCCAGATCACGCAGACCTGCTCTTCCATCTTCAGCGGCGAGAACTGCGGCTGCTTCAGCAGCTCGGTCAGGCGCGAGCCGCGGTTCAACAGGCGCTGGGTCGCGGCGTCGAGGTCGGAGCCGAACTGCGCGAACGCCGCCATTTCGCGGTACTGCGCGAGCTCGCCCTTGATCTTGCCGGCGACCTTCTTCATCGCCTTGGTCTGCGCCGACGAACCGACGCGCGACACCGACAGACCGACGTTCACGGCCGGGCGGATGCCCTGGAAGAACAGGTCGGTTTCCAGGAAGATCTGACCATCGGTGATCGAGATCACGTTGGTCGGAATGTAGGCCGACACGTCGTTGGCCTGGGTTTCGATCACCGGCAGCGCGGTGAGCGAGCCGTTGCCCTGGTCGTCATTGAGCTTGGCGGCGCGCTCGAGCAGGCGCGAGTGCAGGTAGAACACGTCGCCCGGATAGGCTTCGCGGCCCGGCGGGCGGCGCAGCAGCAGCGACATCTGACGGTAGGCGACGGCCTGCTTGGACAAGTCGTCGTAGATGATCACGGCGTGCATGCCGTTGTCGCGGAAGTACTCGCCGATGGTGCAGCCGGTGAACGGCGCAATGTACTGCATCGGCGCCGGGTCCGACGCGGTGGCGGCGACGACGACCGAGTATTCCAGCGCGCCCTGCTCTTCCAGAACCTTCACGAACTGGGCGACGGTGGAGCGCTTCTGACCGACCGCGACGTACACGCAGTACAGCTTCTGGCTCTCCGGCGCGCCTTCGACGTTCAGCGGCTTCTGGTTCAGGATGGTGTCGAGCGCGATCGCGGTCTTGCCGGTCTGACGGTCGCCGATGATCAGCTCGCGCTGGCCGCGGCCGATCGGGATCAGCGCGTCGATCGACTTCAGGCCGGTGGCCATCGGCTCGTGCACCGACTTGCGCGGAATGATGCCGGGCGCCTTGACGTCGACGCGCTTGCGCTCGACCGCCTGGATCGGACCCTTGCCGTCGATCGGATTGCCCAGCGCGTCGACGACGCGGCCGAGCAGCCCCTTGCCGACCGGCGCGTCCACGATCGAACGGGTGCGCTTGACGGTCTGGCCTTCCTTGATCTCGCGGTCGGCGCCGAAGATCACGACACCGACGTTGTCGGTTTCGAGGTTCAGCGCCATGCCGCGGGTGCCGTTCTCGAACTCGACCATTTCACCGGCGAGCACATTGTCCAGGCCATAGACGCGGGCGATACCGTCGCCGACGGACAACACCTGTCCGACCTCGGAGACTTCGGCTTCCTGGCCGAAATTCTTGATCTGGTCCTTGAGGATCGCGGAAATTTCCGCGGCGCGGATGTCCATCAGCCTGCCTCTTTCATCGCGTGCTTGATCGAATTGAGTTTGGTGCGGAGCGAACTGTCGACCATGCGGCTGCCGAGCTTGACGACAAGCCCGCCGATGATCGCCGGATCGACGTTGATATTGAGGGCGACATCCTTGCCGGTGACCGACTTCAGCGCCGCCTTCAGCGCTTCGAGATTCTTGTCGCTGAGCTGCTCGGCCACGGTGACGTCGGCAGTCGCCTCGCCCCTGAACCTGGCGACCAGCGCACGGTAGGCGCGGATCACGTCCGCAACCACGAACAGACGGCGGTTCGCCGCAAGCACCTTCAGAAAATTGGCGCTGATGCCGGCGATGCCCGCCTTGTCGAGCACCGCGGCCAGCGCCTTGCCCTGCACCTCGGAGGCGAACACCGGGCTGCGGACCAGACGAACCAGGTCCGGACTGCCCGCCAGCATCGCACTGAACTTGTCGAGATCGGCAGTGACCGCATCGATGGATTTTTCGTCGCGGGCCAGTTCAAACAAAGCGGTCGCGTAACGACCGGAGACTCCGGAAACCGATGGATCTTCAGATGCCACGAGTGCGCTCTTCTTGCTGTCGAACGGCCAAGGAAAAAACCGTCGCCACGACGCGGCGCCCCCGATTTAAGCCCTTGGAATTCAAGCTGGACTTCGATTTCTGACCGGCACGATGGTCCGGCGGCCCTTAAAATCGCGGCTTTGCTAACATAGCGCGCGCGCAGGTGCAACACGATGGCACGAGCCCGCGGCGCCTTGTTGCAGATCGTAGCAAACGCATCGCCGGACAGATTCTGCAGACATCACCCTTGCCGGATTCAGGCGCCGGGCTCACGGGCCGCGACCGCCCGCCGCACCCCTCGCGTCGCGGCCAAGCCCCGCGAACCGGCCGCCCGCGCCCCTTCGCGCTGCGCATGGCGCCAGTCGCACAGGTCGCAGCTCCTCGGCTTTTAGTTGCAGAACGCCGCCGGCCACAGCCGCGCCAGCTTAACAAATGATTACTTGGCCGATTCGCGCGCGGCCATCACGAAACCTTCTCAATACAGTAATGGCCAGTCTCACAAAGTAATAACGAAGTAAAATTTCTGTTAATATCGGGATACCATCCTATACCCGGATAGATCACCTAATATTGCAGCGCGAAATTCGGCGGATTGACCGTCAATATTCAGCCTCATTACAAGACCACTCGTTCGGACACGGACGCAGGGACGGGGGTTCCACTTGCCGCATGTGAGGCAATACTCGACTTAAGGATAGGATATGGTTCGAAAGAAAACACCGGCGCTGCTCACCACCGGGCCGGCCACGGCCGCGGCGATGATCGTCGCCTCTGTCTTCCTTGGTGGATCGGTCGGCGAAGCCTCCGCGAAGAGCCGGCAGCAACGCCACCATCACCATAGCCACCAGAGCGACTGGCGCTCCGCCAACGCGTCGGTCGATCGCAGCAGTGGCCGCAGCTTCTCGGGCATGGCGTCGTTCTACGGCAACGAATCCGGCAGCCGCACCGCCTCGGGCCAGCGCTTCAACCAGCACGCGATGACCGCAGCACACCGGTCTCTGCCGTTCGGCACCAAGCTGCGCGTCACCCATGGCAGCCGCAGCGTCGTCGTCACCATCAACGATCGCGGCCCGTTCATCCGGGGCCGAGTACTGGATCTTTCGCGCGGCGCCGCGCAGGCGATCGGCCTCACCAGCCGCGGCGTCGGACGAGTGGTCGCGGAAGTGATGTGACCGCCTCGGCGGTCCTCCCTCAGCAGTCCTCGTTTCCGCTGCTGACGATCAACGCCTGACCTGGGATTTGGTTCGCCAACAAAAACGCGGGCCGCTCCCACGTCCTGACAAAGCCTGCCGTCGAGCGCGACGGCGGGATTTTCTTTTGTGCGCCTGGCGACGATCGACAGTCACAGAAAGCTCTGCGGATCGACGTCGACTTCGAGCTTGAGATTTCCCTTGGTCTTCGGGCCGCGCGCCAGCCATGAGCGCAAGTAATTCGACAGATCGAAGCCGCGGACCGATTTCACCAGCAGCCGGAATCGATAGCGTCCCTTGATCACCGCGAGCGGCGCTTCGGCAGGGCCCAGCACCTGCACCCGCTCGTCGAACGGCGCGGCGCCGGCGAGCTGGCGGCCGAAGCTCTCGGCGGTCGGCCGATCACCGGCCGAGATGATCAGGCTCGCGAGCCGGCCGAACGGCGGATACAGCGTGCGCTCGCGGATCTCGATCTCGCTGGCGTAGAACGCCTCACGGTCACAGGCGACCAGCGCCTTCATCACCGGATGCTCGGGCTGATGCGTCTGCAGGAATCCGACGCCGCGCCCCTGCTCGCGGCCGGCGCGGCCGATCACCTGATTGAGCAACTGGAAGGTCCGCTCGGCGGCGCGCGGGTCGCCGTTGGACAGGCCGAGATCGGCGTCGACCACGCCGACCAGATTGAGCCGCGGGAAGTTGTGGCCTTTGGCCACGAGCTGCGTGCCGATGATGATGTCGACCCGGCCCTCGGCGATCTCATTCAGCTCGCTGCGCATGGTCTCGATCGAGGTGATCAGGTCGCTGGACAGCACCATGGTGCGGGCGTTCGGAAACAGGCTCGCCGCTTCCTCCTGCAGCCGCTCGACGCCGGGACCGACCGCGACCAGCGAGCCCTCGGCGCCGCAATGCGGGCAGGCCGGCGGCCGCGGCATCGAGAACCCGCAATGGTGGCACACCAGGCGCTGCCGGAAGCGGTGATCGACCAGCCAGGCGTCGCAAATCGTGCAGGCGAAGCGGTGGCCGCAGGCGCGGCACAGCGTCAGCGGCGCGTAGCCGCGGCGATTGAGAAACAGCAGCGCCTGTTCGCGGCGTTCGATCGCAAAACCGATCTGCTCGGCGAGCCGCGGCGAAATGAAGCGGCCGCGCATCGGCGGCTCGCGCCGCAGATCGATCGCTTCGATCTGCGGCATGTGCTGACCGCCGAACCGCGACGGCAGCGGGATGCGCTGATAGCGGCCCTTGCGGGCGTTGACCTCGGTCTCGACCGACGGTGTCGCCGACGCCAGCACGATCGGAATTTTCGCGATCGACGCCCGCACCACCGCCATGTCGCGGGCGTGATAATGCGCGCCGTCTTCCTGCTTATAGGCCTGATCGTGCTCCTCATCGACGATGATCAGCCCGAGATCCGCATAGGGCAGAAACAGCGCCGAGCGCGCGCCGACCACGACGCGGGCCTCGCCCGCGGCGATCGCCGCCCAGTTGCGGGCGCGGGTCCGCGGCGTCAGTTCGGAGTGCCACTCCAGCGGCCGCACCCCGAATCGCTGGGCGAAGCGATCGAGAAACTGCCCGGTCAGCGCGATTTCCGGCATCAGGATCAGGCTCTGCCGGCCCTGCCGGATCACCTCGGCGACCGCCTCGAAATACACTTCGGTCTTGCCGGAGCCGGTGACGCCGTCGATCAGCGCCGCCTGAAAGCCGCCGGCGGTCACCAGGCCGCGCATCGTCTCGGCCGCGCGGGCCTGCTCCGGCGAAAAATCCGCCGGCGCGAAATCCGGGTCGGGCTCCGGCGCCGGGTTTTCGCGCGGCATCGGCTCGACCGAAAGGGTACCCTCGTCGACCAGGCCGTCGATCACGCCGGGGCTGACGCCGGCTTCCTTGGCGACATCGGATTTGCCGTGCAGCAGGCCGTCCGACAGGATCTCGAGCAGGCGGCGGCGGGCCGGCGTCATCCGCTGCGGCGGCGGGCCGACGAGGCGCACCCCCATGCGCTGCCGTTCCGGGCCGAGATGCTCGCCCATCCGCAAGCACATCCGCAGCACCATGCCGCGCGCCGACAGCGTGTAGGTCGCGACCCAGTCGACCATCCGCCGCAGCTCGTCGCGCAGCGGCGGCACGTCGAGCTTTTCGGCGACGTCCTTGAGCCGGTTGTGCAGCCGCGGATCGGGACTGGGATTCTCCGCCCAGACCACCCCGAGAACTTCGCGGGCCCCCAGCGGCACCGCGACGACGTCGCCGGGCTTGAGCGCGAGCCCACGCGGCACCCGGTACGAATAGGCCTGATCGATCGCGACCGGCACCAGCACGTCGACGACGCTGGCGGGGCCGTTGGCGGCCGGGCGGCTGGTCGGAAACTCATCCATCGCCCCGGTGTGCCGCCAAAGCCGGCTTTCATCAATGGGAAAGGAAATCGGCTATGATTACCGTATCCTCATCGCGTCATTGCGAGCAGCAAAGCGACGAAGCAATCCAGCGGCCCGATGCGCTGAGCTCCTGGATTGCTTCGCGTCGCTCGCAATGACGGCGGTGGCTCATCATCCCACTGAAGATGAACTGCCAATGGTCCCTTCCAAGCCCGCGCCTCCGCCTCTCGAACTCGCCGGCGCGGCCGCCGATCTCACCGCCGAGATGGCGAAATGGCTGTCGCATCTGCGGGCCGAGCGGCGGCTGTCCGGCAAGACGCTGGAAGCCTATGCGCGCGACGTCCGGCAGTTTCTGCAATTCCTGGCCGGGCATTGGGGCGGCGAAGTCACGCTCGGCCGGTTCGCGCGGCTGGAGGCGACCGATGTCCGCGCCTTCATGGCGGCGCGGCGGGCGGACGACATCGCGGGGCGCTCGCTGATGCGCGCGCTGGCGGGGCTGCGTTCGTTCGGGCGCTTTCTCGAGCGCGAAGGCAAGGGCCGGGTCGGGGCGCTGGCCTCGGTGCGGGCGCCGAAGATCAGGAAGAGCCTGCCGAAGCCGCTGCCGATCGCGGCCGCCAAACGCCTCGCCGATGCCGACGAGCGCGCCGGCGAGGAGCGCGAGACCTGGGTGCTGATTCGCGACGCCGCCGTGATGGCGCTGCTGTACGGCTCGGGCCTGCGCATCTCCGAAGCACTCGGCCTGAAGCGCCGTGACGTGCCGGCGCCCGGCAAGGGCGACACCCTGATCGTACACGGCAAAGGCAACAAGACCCGGATGGTGCCGGTGCTACAGAACGTGCTCGAGCAGATCGCCGAGTATGCAGCAGCCTGCCCCTACAACCTGCCGCCGGACGGACCGATGTTCGTCGGCGCACGCGGCGGGCCGCTCAGCCCGCGAATCATTCAGCTCGCGATGGAGCGGCTGCGCGGCGGGCTCGGCCTGCCCGACAGCGCGACGCCCCACGCGCTGCGGCATTCGTTTGCGACGCATTTGCTGAGTCGCGGCGGCGACCTGCGCGCCATCCAGGAATTACTCGGTCACGCCTCGCTGTCGACCACGCAGGTCTATACCGGCATCGATACCGAGCGGCTGCTCGAGGTCTACAACAGCGCCCATCCCCGGGCCTGAGCAGCGGAAACGCGCCGGCTAAGCTGTTAGTCCGGTGCCGGCGGCCTTGACCCCGCCATTTATCCAACTGACAAGATCGCGGTGCTACAAGGTCTGCGCGACGCAGGCGCGATGATTGCGGTGACAGGAGATTCCGGACGATGGGGGCGCACGAAAGCATGGAGCACGCGGAGCATGCCGAGCATGCATCGGGCTCCAACAAGGGCATCGCGCTGCTGATTTCAGTGATCGCGCTGTTCCTGGCGTTCTCTGAAACGCTCGGCAAAGGTGCGCAGACCGAAGCACTCGCCAAGAACGTCGAGGCCTCGAATCTGTGGGCGTTCTTCCAGGCCAAGAGCATCCGCCGCACCACCGTGCAGGCCGTCTCCGAACACGCCAAGCTCAGTCTCGGCACCGTGCCGGACGAGGCCACCAAGGCGGCGCTGCAGAAGCAGATCGAAGACTGGCAGAAAACTGCGGCCCGCTATCGCTCGGAGCCGGAAACCGGCGAAGGCTCCGAACAGCTCGCCGCCCGCGCCAAGCACGCCGAACACGACCGCGATCTGGCGATGGCTCGTTACCATCACTACGAAGTCGCTTCGGCTGCCTTCCAGATCGGCATCGTGCTGGCATCGGCGACGATCATCACCGGCATGATCGTGCTGGCCTGGATCTCCGGTCTGCTCGCAGTCGGCGGGCTCGGCTTCATGGCGATCGGCCTGTTCGCGCCGCATGCGGTGCATCTGTTCTGATCTGATCAGCGCAGCATGCCTGCGAGCGCATAGGTCAGCGCCACGATCACGACGCCCGAAATCAGGTTCATCCATAATCCGATCCGAGCCATTTCCCGGACGGTGATGTGACCGGACGCGAACACGATCGCGTTCGGCGGCGTCGCCACCGGGAGCATGAAGGCGCAGGATGCTGCCAGCGCCAGCGGCAATGCCAGAAGCACCGGATCGAGTCCGATCCCGACCGCGATCGCGCCTCCGATCGGGATGAAGGTCGCGGCGCTGGCGGTGTTGCTGGTCAGTTCGGTGAGAAACAGCATCGCGAAAGTCGCGGTCACGACCAGCAGCAGCGGCGGCCAGGCGGCCAGCCCACCCAGAGCCTCGCCGATCCACTGTGCCAGACCCGACACGCTGATGGCGGCGGCCAGGCTGAGCCCGCTGCCGAACAGGATCAGGACATCGAACGGCAACGACCTGAAGTCGGCCCAGCCGAGCAGCCGTCCTT
>NZ_QPFS01000009.1:0-70033 GCF_010906995.1 Rhodopseudomonas sp. WA056
GAGAACTTCGCCTGGACGAACGGCCAGCAGGCCCCGACCGGATGCCCCACCGTCTCGGCGAGGCAATCTGTGCGGTTCGCTCCGGTCCAGACCGCATCGATCAGCAGGAACTTCACCGTCGGCACCACGGTGAAATAGAGCAGCAACGCGCCGACGACGGTCAGCAGGATGTTGGTCGGCGAGTTGAACAGCCGCTGCCGCGCCATTCCCACCAGGCCCGACCGATACACCGGGGGCGGCCGCTGCGGCACCATCTCGCCGCGCACGAACACCGGAGTGACGGCCCCGAGCTCGCTCATGCTCCCATGCTCCGGTTGATCCGCCACGCGTACAGGCTCATCAGGGCGCTGGTGACCAGCGAGATCAGCAGATACACCCCCATCGTGATGGCGATCACCTCGATCGCCTGCCCGGTCTGGCTCAGCGTGGTGCCGGCGAACACCGAGAACAGATCCGGATAGCCGATCGCCACTGCCAGCGACGAGTTCTTGGTCAGATTGAGATACTGGTTGGTGAGCGGCGGCAGGATCACCCGTAGCGCCTGCGGGATCACGATCAGCCGCAACGTCTGCCCCCGCGACAGGCCGAGCGACGCCCCCGCCTCCATCTGCCCCTTGTGCACCGACAGGATCCCGGCCCGGACGACCTCGGCAATGAACGCGGCTGTATAGGTCGACAGCGCCAGCGTCAGCGCCACGAACTCCGGCGGAAGCCGTGAGCCGCCGGCGAAATTGAAGCCGCGCAGGACCGGCACTTCGAAGGAGAACGGCCTGCCGAAGATCGCCACCGCGACGAGCGGCAGGCCGATCAGCAATCCGATCACCACAGGCCACACCCGCATCGGTTTGCCGGTCGCGAACAGTCGGCGCCGCGCATACAGCGGCAAGGCGATCGCCGCGGTCACCGCGATCAGCACCGCGACCAGGAACCCGTCGAGGCCGGCCTCACCGACCGGTCGCGGCACCACGATGCCACGATTGGACAGAAAGAAGCTGTCGAGCAGCGAGACGCTCTGGCGCGGCGCCGGCAACGTGCCGAGCACTGCCAGATACCAGAACAGGATTTGAAACAGCAGCGGCAGGTTGCGGACGACCTCGACGTAGCCGCCAGCAATCCGCGAGATCAGCCAGTTCGGCGACAGCCGGCCGAGCGCAACCATGAATCCGATCACGGTGGCGATGACGATCCCGACTGCCGACACCAAAAGGGTGTTGACCAGCCCGACCAGAAACACCCGCGTGTAGCTGTCGGACTCCTGATACGGAATCAGCGTCTGACTGACGCCGAACCCCGCGGTCTGCGACATGAACCCGAAGCCGGAGGCGATCCGCTGGTTGGCGAGGTTGTCGCGCGCATTGTCGACGATCTCGTAGCCGATCCAGCACAGCACCGCGACGAACAGCACCTGGGCGATCAGCCCCTTCCAGCCGGAGCGACCACCCAACGCACGCCGCAGTTTCGCGACGAACTGCGGCGGCGGTGGGCGTGCGTCGATCGCCATCGGCGCGGATCTTCAGCCGATCAGCGGATCGGGGGGGCGTACATGATGCCGCCCTTGTTCCACAGCTTGTTGAGGCCGCGCGCGATCTCAAGCTTGGAGCCGGAGCCAACGTTGCGCTCGAACGACTCCCCGTAATTGCCGGTGGCCTTGATGATGCGGGCGACCCAATCCTTGGTCAGGCCGAGCTGTTCGCCGAGGTTGCCGTCGGTGCCGAACACCCGCTTCAGCTCCGGCTTGTCCGACTTGGCCATCTCGTCGACGTTCTTCTGGGTGACACCGAGCTCTTCGGCGTTGATCAGCCCGAACAGCGTCCACTTGACGATGTCGAACCACTGATCGTCGCCATGGCGAACCAGCGGTCCGAGCGGTTCCTTGGAGATCACTTCCGGCAGCACGATGTGGTCGGCCGGGGTCGCCAGCTTCAGGCGCTGGGCGTAGAGCTGCGACACGTCGGAGGTGAAGACGTCGCAACGGCCGGTCTCGTAAGCCTTGACCGCCTCGTCGGCATTGGCGAATGCGATCACCTCGTATTTCATGTTGTTGCCCTTGAAATAGTCGGCAACGTTCTGCTCGTTGGTGGTGCCGGTCTGGACGCAGATCGACGCCCCGTTCAATTCCAGCGCCGAATTCACCTTGAGCGCCTTTTTGGCCATGAAGCCCTGACCGTCATAATAGCTGATGCCGGCGAAATTGACGCCGAGCGAGGTATCGCGCGACAGCGTCCAGGTGGTATTGCGCGACAGCACGTCGATCTCGCCGGACTGCAGCGCGGTGAAGCGGTCCTTGGCGGACAGCGGGACGAACTTCACCTTGCTCGGATCGTCGAAGATCGCGGCGGCGATCGCACGGCAGACGTCGACGTCGAGGCCGGTCCAATTGCCCTTGTCGTCCGGAGATGAAAATCCAGGCAGCCCCTGGCTGACGCCGCAGGACAGCATGCCGCGATCCTTGACCGTCTTCAGGGTCTGCGCGTCCGCTGACGACACCGAGACGACGGTTGCGGCAGCAAGGGCGACGACGAGCGATACACGTTTCATGGAATGACCTTTCAAGGGATGTCCTGGCCGCTTCAATCGGCTTCGTAGGCGATGCGTTCCGATTGGATCCACCGTTCGATCGCCCGAGGGCCCGCGCGCGGCAGCCGTCATTCCGGCGCCGCGCAGGTGGAAACTCTCGCCCGGCATTTGCGAGCCCCTCAGCACGGCGTCCAGACAGACCAGTATGCATCACAGAACGAGTTGCGCGCCGGGTCAAGGGGTTGACGGCCGTCTTCCAGAACCTGCTATTACACCCATTCGTCGAACCAGCCGTCGTGTGCGCCTCGCACGCTGTCACAAACGGCCCAACCACCAGCGAGCCGTCATGGACTCTTCCGATGCCAGCGGGACACCCGCGCCGCTCAGCACGCAGACCCGTCTCGTCACCGCGGGCCGCGACACAGTGGCCCAGCGCGGCTTCGTCAACCCGCCGGTGGTGCACGGTTCGACGGTGCTGTACCCGACCGCAGCCGACCTGCACGCGCATCGCGGCGAGTACTCCTACGGACGACACGGCACACCGACCACCAAGGCGCTGCAACAGGCGCTGATGGCGATCGAAGGCGAACAGTGCGCCGGCGTCGGCATTGCGCCGTCGGGCGTATCGGCGATCTCGACCGCCCTGCTCGCGGTGGTGAAAGCCGGCGACCATGTGCTGGTCTGCGACAATGCTTATCGCCCGACCCGGCTGTTCTGCGACCAGATGCTGAAACGGCTCGGCGTCGAGACCAGCTATTTCGATCCGCTGATCGGCGCCGGCATCGCCGCGCATCTCCGACCGAACACGACGGTGGTGCTGGTCGAAGCGCCCGGCTCGCAGTCGTTCGAAATGCCCGACATCCCGGCGATCGCCGCGGTCGCCAAGCAGCACGGCGCGCTGGTGATCGACGACAACACCTGGGCGACGCCGCTGTACCATCGCTCGCTGGAGCAAGGCGTGGATATCTCGATCCAGGCCGCAACCAAGTATATCGGCGGCCACTCCGACATCATGTTCGGCACTATCTCGGCCAACTCGGCTGCGTGGCCGAAGGTCTCGGAGGCGATCCGGCTGCTCGGCGTCTGTGCCGGACCGGACGACGTGTTCCTGGCGCTGCGCGGCTTGCGCACTCTCGAGGTGCGGCTGGCCCGTCACTATCAGGCAGGCCTCGAGATGGCCCGCTGGCTCGCCGCCCGTCCGGAGGTGCAGCGCGTGCTGCATCCGGCGCTCGACACCAATCCGGGCCACGCGATCTGGAAGCGCGATTTCACCGGCGCATCGGGACTGTTCTCGATCGTGCTGCAGGATGCGCCACAGGCCGCCGTCGACGCGCTGCTCGACAGCGTCAGGCTGTTCGGCATGGGCTATTCGTGGGGCGGATTCGAAAGCCTGGTGATCCCCTTCGACTGCGCGTCATACCGAACCGCGACGACCTGGAACCCGGGCGGCCCGGCGCTGCGGCTACATATCGGGCTGGAATCGACCGACGATCTGAAGGCGGATCTCGACCGCGGCTTCGCGGCGTTCAACGCGGCGCGCTGAAGGCGCTAGCTGTCAACGGGGTCATGGCGAGGAGCGGAGCGACGAAGCAATCCAGGAGCTCAGCACACGGAGCCGCTGGATAGCTTCGCCTTCGGCTCGCAATGACGTTGAGAGTCAGAATTTCGATCGTGCGCGCAGTCTGCGACTAACGCCGATTGCAGCACGCAGATCAGTTCGGCAGGCTCTCCGAGCCGCGGGCGTGCGCCTTGATGATCAGCATGATGTTGCGCACGTAGATGATGGTCGCCATCGCCTGACCGAGGATGATCACCGGCTCGCGCTTGGCGATGCCGTAGACCAGCGTCATCAGGCCGCCGCCCATCGAGAAAAACCAGAACGCCATCGGCACCACGCTCTTGCCGGCGCGCTCGCTGGAGATCCACTGCACCAGGAAGCGCGCAGTGAACAGCAGTTGCGCGACCAGCCCGAAGGCGAGCCAGAAATCGAACTTGGCGACGAACACATCGTACAGATAGTCGCCGAGTGCCTGACCGTATTGAATCAGCATCAGTTCACCTCTGTGGCGACCGGTGTCGCTTTCTTGCGGCGGATCAGCCACCACACTCCGGCCAGATCCATCAGCCCGACCCACAGCCGGTCGAAGAATCCGTAGTTCGACTTGCCCGACAATCGTGGCCGGTCGGCGACGTCGACATAGACGATGTCGAAGCCCTCGCGGCGCACCAATGCCGGCAGGAACCGATGCAAGCCGTCGAAATACGGCAGCGACAGGAACACGTCGCGCCGGAATGCCTTGAGGCCGCAACCTGAATCCCGGGTGCCGTCGCGGAGGATGCCGTTGCGGACCTTGTTGGCGACGCGCGACTGCAGCCGCTTGAAGCCGGTATCCTTGCGCCCCACCCGCTGGCCGGCGGCCAGACCGACCCGGGAGCCGCCCTGCTCCAGCGCGAAAATCATCTCGGGAATGAACGCCGGGTTGTTCTGGCCGTCGCCATCGAGCGTCGCCACGATTGCCCCGCGCGCCGCCCGTACTCCGGTACGCACCGCGGCCGACTGGCCGCACGACGACTCGTGGCGGATCTGGCGCAGATTGGACCGCTCGGCGCGCAGCGCAGCGAGCCGCTGCGGCGTCGCATCGGTCGAGCCGTCGTCGACATAGACGATCTCGTAGGCCCAGCGACCATCCAGCGCGGCAGCGATCTCGGCGATCAGCGGGCCGACGTTGTCGGCCTCGTTGCGCACCGGTACGACGATGGAGACCGCGGGCAGCGGTCCGGACGACATCAAGGTTTCAGGCATGCTTCGGAACAATCCGGGGCCGACGGGAACTCGCGGCCAGGCGCGCCATCGGTGCGCGCCCGCTTCTTATGGGGCCGTCGCCCCGCGGGCAACCCCTTTGAGCCGCTCCCAGGACGGCCCGTCGAGCGGATCGATGCTGCCGTCCGGGCGGATGGTGAAGGCCAGCCGCCGCGCGGCGAACCAGTAGCGCACCGCCATGGCGCCGACGATACCGAGCAGCGCCCCTGCGACGACGTCGCTGGGATGATGCGCCAGCAGCACCAGCCGGGTCGCCAGGATCGTCACCGTATAGAGGACCATCAAGCCGGTCAGCCGCGGCCACAGTGCCGAAATCGCAAACGCCAGCGCCGCGGCCGTGATGGAGTGGCCGGACGGCAGGCTGGCATAGGCTTCGTCCCAGGCGAACAGGGTGAAGTTGAACGGATCGGCGGCGCCGCCGACGAACGGCCGACCGCGGCCGATCACGCCCTTGAACACCTCGCCGGCCAGCACCGGCACCAGCACGGCCAGCAACACGAACTGCACCCGGGTGCCGACGCCGATCAGCACCGCGCGCGACGCGCCGCGCAGCCGTGGCAGCAGCAGCCACACCGCCACCGCCAACCCCGCCAAAATCCAAAGCACGTAACGCGACTTGCCGAATTCGGTCAGGATCCTGACCGGCCACAGCGACGGCGTGCCGCGCGGCAACATCGCGGAGATCACGACCGCATCGACGGCAAACATCAAGGCCACCGCCACCAGCGACAGCAGCGCCACCAGCAGCAGCGCCTGCCGCGCCGCCCGCCGGGCGGCCGCCGCGCGCCGCGAATGCGACGGCTCGCGCACCAGCCGTTTGAGCGACCAGCCGATCGCGCGCGGCAGCTCCACCAGATAGCCGGGTCTGCCGACGCTGTTCCCGCCGGCCATGCTATTGCGTGCCTTCGGAACGGAAGATCGCGATCGAAACCGGCTTGCCCTGCGAGAAGTTGTAACCGTCGATCCGCGCCGCCACGTTGTAGCGCAGCCCGATCGCCTCGGCGCGGGTAGCGAAGGCGCGCTCGCTGCGCGATTCCACGATCGCGAACCGGCAGGTGCCGCCGAGCAGGAAATCCGCGGCACCGGAGCCGTCGGTCAGCAACGTCCGGGTGTCGGTCATGAACACCAGGCTGGGCTCGTGATAGCCGGCGGCCGCAGCCTTCGGGCCGACGCAGACCACCTTGCGCAGCTCGCGCGCGATCTCCACGCTCGGAAACACCGGACGCAGCGTCGGCACCACGACGCCGAATACCGCGACGCTGAGAAACAGCGACGCCAAAGCGGCGTTCAGTAGCGAGGCCTCGGCGCGATTCTCGTCGAACAGGCGCCAGGCGAACAACCCAAAGATCAGCGACCCGGCGGCGAACGGCCATGCCAGGAAGATGGGGTGGCGCGTCAGATACACCGAACCGATCACCACCAGCGGCAGAATGATCGCCGGGATCGCGAACCACCATGCCGAACCGCGCGCCAGCCACGAGGACGACAGCACCCGGCGCTCGATCGCGCCCGCCGTCATGATCGCGATCGCGGGATACAGCGGCAGCACGTAATGCGGCAGCTTGGTGATCACCAGTTCGAACACGATCCAGCACGGAATCAGCCAGGCCAGGAGGTATTGCGCGCCCGGCTCACGCCGCGCCCGCCACACCGCCGGAGCAGCCATCGCCGCCAGTGGCGCTCCCGGCCAGAATGTCGCCCAGAACAGCAGGAAATACAGGCCGGGAGGCGCGCCATGCGACTCCATCGGGCTGGCGATCTTGCTCAGCATGTCGCCGCCGACCGAGTCGGCGAAGAAAGTATCGCCGGCGCGCAGATAGATCGCGATGAACCACGGCAGCACCCAGAGCAGCATCCACGGCACGCCGAGCAGCGGCCGCAGCCGCCACAGCCAGGCGACCGAGCGATCGAGAATCGCCAGCGGGATCACCGTCAGGGCGATGAACATGAGGATCAGCGGGCCCTTGAGCAGAATACCCGCAGCCAGCGCGGTCCAGAACACCGCCGGCACGATCCACGACCGCTCCGGATCGATGTCGCCGCGCTGCCAGCCGAGATAGGCCCGCGCCATCGCGCCCATCGCCGCGGTGACGGTGAACAGCAGGAACGCGTCGGTTTTTGCCAGCCGCGCCTCGACCCCGAGCAGGATGCAGCTACACAGCAGCAACCCGGCGACAACCGCCCCGCGCCGCCCGACGAAGGCGAGCGCCGCCCAATAGGTCATCAGCACCGCGCCGATCGCACCGGCCAGCGACGGCACCCGATACAGCCAGATCCGGACCTGGGCGCGCGGCAAGCCGAGCTTGCCGGCGGTCTCGACCACTGTGGCCTGCAGCCAATAGATGCCGACCGGCTTCTTGTAGCGGACCTCGTCCTGGTAACGGATGTCGATGAAGTCGCCCGTTTCGACCATCTGTTTGGTCGCCTGGGCGAACCGCGCTTCGTCACGGTCGATCGGCGGGATGTTGAAGAACCCCGGCAGGAAGAACAGCAGCCCGACCACCACCAGAAATACGGTCGCGCGCAGGTGGCTCACGGTCACGAAATCCAGCACCGCGACCAAGCCGCGGCCGGGATCGACGGTGGCTTTGGGTTCGCGCGGCGCGCCGAAACGGGGTCTGGCAGAGGTCTCGATCATCGGCTTCGCATACGATGAAACCGATACAGCGACAACCGGTTAGCCGGGCCCTATTGAATTCTGACGACAACTGTGTCCGCGGCGCCAGCAGCGTCCATCACGGTGAGCCGAACGAACCCCGGACCGGGCGGCGCGATCAGACGTTGCCGTCGTCCGTCGATCTCGCCGACCGACAGTCCATTGACCATCACGGTCATCGGCAGCACGCCGCCGGCGACCTTCACCGGCAGCGCGCCGACCGACGCTTCGCTGTCCGCATCGATCCGTGAGCCGTTCAGCGGAAACTGGATCCGCAGCGCCTTGTCGTCGCCGGCTTGCATCAGGTCGCCTGCCGGCCGGAACCGGCGGAGCGGCAGCGGCAGCTTGGCGTTGCTGGCGACCAGCGTCCCCCGCGGCGCCTTCGGCAGCGGTGCCCGCAGATGCCCGCTGCGTGCGAACGCGTCGAACAGCACCGGCGCCGCGGCGACGCGTCCAATCATCCCGGGCACCGGCGCCCCGTCCGGCCGGCCAACCCAGACCCCGATCGTCATCCGGCCGTCGAACCCGACCGACCAGGCGTCCCGGTAGCCGTAGGAGGTGCCGGTCTTGAACGCGATCTGGCTGCGCGCCGCGTTCTCCGGCGGCGGGGTGCCGAGCAGAACACTGCCGACCTGCCAGGCCGCGACTTGATCCATCAGGCGCAGAGTCTCGCGCTTGTCATTGCCGGACCTGGAAATTTCACGCAGCGGCAGAACGCTGCCGAGGCGCGGCAGCGCGCTGTAGAGCTGCACCAGGTCGATCAGCTTGACGCCGACACCGCCCAGCCCCATCGCCAGACCCGGCACCTCATCCTTGGGCAGCACCAGCTCGGTGCCAGCCTGCTTCAGCCGCGAGGTCAGGCGCGCCGCTCCGACCCGGTCGAGCAATGAGATCGCCGGGACGTTGAGCGACAATTGCAGCGCCTTGCGCACCGCCACGGTGCCCTGGAACGTCATGTCGAAATTTTCCGGCGCATAGGCGCCGAACCGCACCGGCCGGTCGTCGATCAGGCTTTCGGGGTGGACGAAGCCGTCCTCGAAGGCGAGGCCGTAGATGAACGGCTTCAAGGTCGAGCCAGGCGAGCGAACCGCCCGGGTCATGTCGACCTGGCCGGCGCGGCGATCGTCGAAATAATCGGCCGAACCGACATGGGCGAGCACCTCGCCGCTGGTGTTATCGACCGCCACGATCCCGATCGAGATCTCCGGCCCGAGCGCCGCGGCGCGGTCGCGCGCCAGGGTTTCGAGTGCGCGCTGCAGGCCGGCGTCGAGCGTGAGCCGGATCAGCGGCGCAGTCTTGTCGGTCGCCACCGCCTGGTCGGCCGAATGCGGCGCGAGAATCGGCATCGGCTTGCGCTGGCGCTGCACCGGCACCGCCCTCGCCTGCGCCGCATCCTCGGCGCTGACCACGCCGTCTTCGACCATCCGCGCCAGCACCCGGTCGCGCGCCTCGCGGGCGATGTCCGGATGGCGGTCGAGCCGGCGATGCTCGGGCGATTGCGGCAGCGCCACCAGCAGCGCCGATTCCGCCAGCGTCAGCCGTTTCGGCTCCTTGCCGAAATAGGCGATCGACGCGGCGCGGATGCCTTCGAGATTGCCGCCATACGGCGCCAGCGCGAGATACAAATCGAGGATCTGCTGCTTCGACAGCCGATGCTCCAACTCGACCGCCCGCACCATCTGCCGCAGCTTGGCGCCGACCGAGCGCTGGCGCCGCGGCTCCATCAGCCGCGCGAGCTGCATGGTGATGGTGGAGCCGCCGGAGACGATCCGGCCGTGGCTGACGAGCTGCAACGCGGCGCGTCCCACCGCGAGCGGATCGACGCCGTGATGCCGATAGAAGCGCTTGTCCTCATAAGCGAGCAGCAGCTTGAGGTAGCGCGAATCGACTTCGGTCGCGGCATCGACCGGCAGCCGCCAACGTCCGTCCGCCATCGCATAAGCGCGCAGCAGCTTGCCGTGGCGGTCGACCACCGTCACCGAGGTCTGCCGCGCCTCATCGAGCGGCAACGGGCCGAGCGAGACGGCGTAAGTGAAAAGGCCGCCGGCCGCTACAACGACCGCAACCGCCGACACGATCACGCCCCGCTTGAGCCACGACCATCCTCTCCGCCCGTCATGGCCGGGCTTGTCCCGGCCATCCACGTCTTTCGCCGTCGACGGGTCAGGCGTGGATGCCCGGGACGAGCCCGGGCATGACGATCGTGGTGGTGTGGGGGCCACGCTCATTTCGCCGACCGCACCTCGATCGTGCCGGTGCCGGTGCGGCCGTAGCGCGAGGGATTGTACATGTCCTCGACCACGGCCTGCGGCAGCACGTATTTGCCGGGCGACACCGCGCGCACTACGTAGGCGACCGTGAACACCGCCTTGTCGTCGGCCTTGCGGTCGATCGCGGCGGTGAAGCGGTCGTCGCGGAACTCGGTGTTCACCGGCTCGGCGCCGTCGGCGATCCAGCCCAGCGTGCCGGAGTCGCCCGACGACACCAGATGCGGATTGTCGATCTCGAGCCCCGCCGGCAGGTAGTCGGCGATCATGACGTGGCCGTATTCCGGCTTCGGCTCGGTGATCGTCAGCACCACCGCGAAACGGTCGTTCTGCTTCGCCTTGGTGATGTCGGCCGGCTCGCCGCCGAGCGTGAAGTAATTGCGCTCGATCTTGAAGCCGTTGCTGGCGGCCGGCTCCGGCGTGATCGGCGAACCGCTCACCGTCACCACCGCCTGCACCGGATTGTCACCGGTATTGGCGATCTTGAGCGGCTGCGCCTTCACCTCGTCTGCCTTGTAGCTGCGATACAGCGCCGTCTTCACCGCATCGCCATTGAGGTCGAGCGCCATCGTCTCCTTGGCGAGCGCGCGCGCCGCCAGCACCAGCCAGGCGTTTTCCTGGGTCGAGGTGTAGGGCGACAGTCCGCGCGCGGCTTCGACCCGCTGCACCGCCGTCGTCAGCGTCGGCCGCGGCGCGTTGCCTTCGCTGGCGAGCGACACCAGGGCCGCGGCATCGCGCAGCTCGGAGCCGTAATCGACCCGGCCGAACACGATCGACGGCTTGGGGTTGAGGCTGTCGGCCGCCGCCGCATAGACCCGCTCGGCCCGCGCACGATCGCCGACCAGCGCCAGCGCCGCGGCAAGCTGTGCCTTGGCGATCGGGGTGGCCAGCTTGTCGAGCTTGGTGTCGGCGAGATAGCGCAGGTCGCCGATCGGCGCCGCGCCGTTGCGCGCGAGCACGTAAAGCCCATAAGCGAGATCGCGGCCGCCGTCCTTGTCCGGCTCGTCAGCATTGACCACCGAGTTGCGGATGCGGTCGAGCGCGGCGCGGAACGCGACGTCCGGCACCACGAAGCGCTTCTCGCGCGCCCGGGTCAGGAAGTCGGTGACGTAGGCGTCGAGCCAGGCATCGTCGCCGCCGGTCGACCACAGGCCGAACGAGCCGTTCGAGCCCTGCCGCGACAGCAGCCGGTCGATCGCGCCCTTGATCCGCTCGTCGGCACTGCCGTCCATCGCCAGATGCGCGCCGGCGGCGAGATCGTTGACGTAGAGCAGCGGCATCGCCCGGCTGGTGATCTGCTCGGAGCAGCCGAACGGATAGCGGTCGAGCGCCTTGAGGATGGTGGCGGCGTCGAGCGCGGTCGACAGACTGACCGACAGCGACAGTCCGCCGGTGCCCGGCACCAGGTCCGAGAACATGTCGGAGGTCAGCGTCAGGCTTTCGCCCTTGGCCAGCGTCCGGATCGAGCGCCGCGCCAGGGTCTGGTTGGCGGGACGGACGTCGAGCGCATAATGCCGCGCCAGCGACAGGCCGTTGGGGCCCTGGATCGCGACGTCGAGCGCAGCCGTCCCGGCTCCGCCGGCGTCCAGCATCAGCTTGGCCGAGCCGCGCTGCTTGGCGGCGAGCTTCAGCGTCGTTGCCGCTTCGCCGCTCAGCTTCACCGGACCGCTGGCGCTGACCTTGATGGTGTAGTCGCCGGCAGCGCCTTCGACGTTGTCGAGATCGAACGCCATGGTGCCGCGGTCGCCGTTGCGCAGGAAGCGCGGCAGCGTGGTGGTCAGCACCACCGGATCGCGCACGGTGACGTCGGTGTTGGCGCGGCCGACCTTGGTGGCGGTCCACGCCACCGCCATCACCCGCGCGGTGCCGGCGAATTCGGGGATGTCGAAGTCGATCGTCGCGGTGCCATCGGCCGCCACGGTGACGATGCCGGAATACAGCGCCAGCGGCTTCTGCGTCGGCGGGCTGCCCTGCAGCTCCGCCGCCGAGGCGTCACCGCCAGAGCGGATCTGGCCGCGCGCGCCCTGCATGCCATCGATCAACTGGCCATAGAGATCGCGGATCTCCGCGCTCAGCCGGCGCTGGCCGAGATAGTACACATCCGGTGCCGGCGGCTTGTAGCCGGTGAGATTGAGAATGCCGACGTCGACCGCGGCGACCACGATCTTGGCGTCCTCGCCGGGCGACAGCCCGCCGAGCCGGACCGGCAGCTTCAGCGTCGTCGACGGCCGCACCAGGGCCGGCGGCGACAGTTCGACCGACAGCGTGCGCGCCGCCTTGTCGATGCCAAACCATTTCAGGCCGATCGCGCGGCCCGGCATCCGCTGCGCGGCGGTGTCGAGCGGCCGGCGCAGCGTGGTGACGACATAGGCGCCCGAGCCCCAATCCTTGCCGACGCTGAGCTTGACCTGCGAGCTGCCCGGCTTGACCTGCAGCGACTGCGTGGTCAGCAGCCGGTCGCCGAGCACGTTGACGGTCAGAAGACCCGCGGTGCGCGCGTTCACCGTCACCGTCATGGTGTCACCGGAGGCGTATTCCGGCTTGTCGATCGAGGTCTCCAGCAGATCCGGGGTGTCGGCCGAACCATCCGAATACCAGCCGACGTCGAACTGCACCGAGGTCAGCGGACCGGCCACATCGGCGGTCTTGACGTCGAGCCGGTAGCGGCCGGGCTCCGGATTGAACTGCAGCCGTGCCGGCTCGCCGGCCTTGATCGACAGATCGCCGTCGGCGACCCGCTTGGTCGACTTCACCGGCTCGTAATCCCAGGACGAGTTCTGCCGGTACCACTGATAATGCGACTCGATCTTGAGCAACTCGTAACGCAGGCCGCTGCGCGCCAGCGAGGTGCCGTCCGGCGCAACGAACGCGACGTCGAACTTGGCGACATCGCCCTCGGGAACGTTGCGGTCGGCGAACAGCGGCTTGACGCCGATCATCGCCGCCGCCGGCGCGACCGGCAGCACCAGCTTGCGCTCGACGGCGCGGCCGCCGGCTTCCGCCATCCGAACGAAGATCTGCGCTTCCTGCGGCCGGGTCGAGGACGGCGGCTTCGGCAGGCTCACCTCGAACGTGGCGGCGCCATTGGGGTCGGTCTCGGGCAGGTTCTCGAGCGGGGTGCGCTCGTTGCTGGTGGTCTCCTCGTCGGCGACGCCGAACTGATAGCCGGGATAGCCCGGCCGTGCATCGGCCGGCGCCACCAGCAGGTCGCCTTCGAGCTGGAGCGCCGAGGCCGGCGCGCCGTACAGGAAGCGGCCGTCGACCTTAAGTTCCACAGGAGCATCAGCTTTGATCGCCTTGTCCTTGGTGGAAATGTCGAATTCGATCCGATCGGGAACATAGTCTTCGACCATGAAGGTGGTTTCGCCGACGCTTCCCCCCTTCGGATCGGTGAACGCGCGGACCCGCCAGGTGCCGGTCGGCACCGCCGAATTGAGCGCAACATCGAGGCTGCGGCCGCCGGCGCCCTGATCGGACAGCACGGCGCGGCGGTATTCGACGCCGTCGGGACGCTCCACCACCAGCGTCATCGGGCTGGCGGTCAGCGCCATGCCCTGGCCGTCGCGCAGCAGCGCGGTGAGGTGCACGGTCTCGCCGGAGCGGTAGACGCCGCGCTCGGCATAGACGAAGGCGTCCGCCCCGGCCGGCACCGCGCGCCCGGCGACGCCGCGGTCGGACAGGTCGAAGGCGTTGCTCTTGAGGCTGAGGAAGGCGTAATCGGCCTTGTCGCGGCTCGCGGTCAGCAGCGCCGGCGACAGCCCGCCCTCGCCGCGCGCCAGCCCGGCTTCGAACAGGATGTGGCCGGAGGCGTCGGTCTTGCGGGTCGCCAGCACTTCGTTGTTGCGCGCGATCAGCCGCACCTCGGTATTGGCGAGCGGATCGGTCGAGGCCAGCGAATTGACGAAGACGTGGATGCCGTCATTGCCGGAGAACGCGGTCAGGCCGAGGTCGGAGACGATGAACCACTGGGTGGCGATCTGGCCGTCATCGTCGGAATTGGGGATCGGGCCTTTCGGCGCCGCGGTCATCACATAGACGCCGGGCTGCAGGTCGCCGAGCACCTGGTCGACCGGGAACGCGGTGGTGACGTCGGCATTCAGCGCCGCGGCCGCGGTGTCGAGCTCGCCCGACCACACCTTGGCGCCGCGCTCGTTGCCGAGGTCGCCGAGCTGGTAGCGGTTCAGCGTGCGCTGGAAGTCGCTGTCGACCACGGTGTTGATCAGATTGCGGTCACCGATCCGGAACACCTGCACCGCGACGGTCGGAGTGTTGACGCTGACCAGCGGGATGCCGCGCTGGCCGGTGCGCGGCAGCACATAGGCCCGGCCAGTGAAGCGGACCAGCGGCTTGCGGTCTCGGACATAGACGTTGAACTCGGCCGACTTCGCCAGCGCCTCCTTCACGGTCGACGGCAGGCCGGCGCGCAGATTGATGTTGTAGCGCTCGCCGTGCTTCAGCCCCTCGACGCAGAGCTGGCGGTCCTCGGCGCTGATCGCCGGCTTGTCGGTGCCGGCCAGCGTCACATAGGGCGCAAAATCGGTGCGCTTGGCGAGTTCCTCGGAGAACTGGAAGCATACCCTGGGCGACGCCGAATCCGAATCGACGGTGTAATCGAGCAGCCGGAAGCCGTGATCGGCGCGCAGCTTCTCATATTGGCCGCGAATGTCGGCGACCTCGCGCAGTTCCAGCGAAATCCGCAAGGCATCAAGCGCCGGCCGCCACAGGCTGCGGTCGGCCATCGCGCGGCCGAGCAGCGCCAGCGCGGCGGCCTCCTCGCCGGGGCTCTTGGCGCGCTGATAGGCGATATAGGCGGCGGTGGTGGCGCGTTCGCGCAGGAAGGTCTGTTCGGAACTGGTGGCGGCCTTGATCTGCAGCACGGTGCGGGCCAGCCGCTGCCAATTGTCGCCGTCGGACGGATCGAGCGCCGCGATCTGCCCCAGAATCTGCAGGCCGCTGCGGTAATCGCCGCGCTTGAACGCGGCGTCGGCGTCGCCGCGCAGCACCGCGGCCTGTTTGTTGGTGGCCGCCGCCTCGCTCTTGATCTGGGCTTCGAGCTTGATCGCGGCGTCCGCCAGCTCGTCGCGCTGGAACGCCTTGTCGGCCGCCTGTGCCGATGCGAGCCCGAGCGCCAATCCGGCGCAAAGCGTGAGGGCGCGAACCAGACCGATCATGCTGAACTCCCTTGCCGCGAACGAGCGCCGCGTTAGACCCTTGCGCGTTTAGACCCACGTCATGCCGTGACGAAGATGACGCCGTGATGGCTCGGACCGGCACAAGGCCCGGCCGTCTTATCCATCCTCCGCCCCTCGCCGGCCACCGGCCCGCTTCAGAACTCGCATCCTCGCCCGCCCGCGCGACGAACACAACGCGCCGCATGCGTTGGACGCCGGATGGTGGCAAATGGTTCGGGGCGGTTGTGGCGGAGCCGGATTTTTTGTATCCGGTGGTGCTATAAAGCCCCCAACGGTCCCATAGCTCAACTGGATAGAGTAGCGGATTTCTACTCCGCGGGTTGCAGGTTCGAATCCTGCTGGGATCGCCATTCTTTTCGCCAGCAGGATCCTCTTTGCGATAGACCTTCGGAGCTAAGCTGAATCATCAATTTCACTTCGCAACACTCGGCTGATCCAACCCCTACGATTTGAATTCTTTCGCTATACGGGAGCCCCGCCGGTCGGCCACGGTCATTTCAGGAGACGCCTAGCACAGGCGCCGGAGAATCGGCGTCGGCGCCACGGAATGGCAAAAAGTTCGTTGCTCTCGCGTTGTCATTGCGATTGGATGAAACTTTCATTGAAGGTCATTCGCCATGCCAAAATCTTTAACACTCAGTCACGACCTCGAATTCTCAAGCATCACCGACGCCAAGAAGCACTTTGACCTATTCCGCACCGGCGGCGACCTTCAAAAAGACGTCCCGAAGGAGCAATTTGAACAGCTCAAATTGCTCTACGACGCATACTGCAAGGCAACCGATTACACCCCCAAGGGTGAAGTTGTCGCATTCTTTCCAACTATTGAAAACCGCAATGGCGGACACACACGGTGCCTTGCTGCACGATTCTCCGATGGGACACCCCAGACATTTTCTCTCGACAAAGCATTAAGAGCGGTCGCATCAGGCGATTAGTTTCTATTCATCCTACACCCGGGCACCCTAATGGCTGACGAAACTGCAAAGCCTATCAACGCCGAACACCTTCGCTACATTGAGCGCACTAGCAGCTTAATACGCGACACGCTGGACGAAATGCAGTGCCAGCCGATCTTCTTCGTAGGCTCCGGCATCTCAAAGAGGTACTTTGGCTGCCCTGGCTGGCTCGAACTACTCAATGCCATCGCTACAAGAATCGGAATTTCGGCGGACGAATTTAGCTATCTCATGCAAAAGCATGACCATGCAGCCATTGCACTAGGCCAAGAACTCCAGGAACGAGTCTTCGAATGGGCCTGGAAATCGGGAAAATCCCAATTTCCAGACACCTATTTTCGGACAGACGTACATCGCGCCCATTTCTTGAAACACATGGCCTGCGAAATAATATCCCAGCGCGTCCCAAAAGACTCCGCGATCAAGAAACTGCCCCTTCACGAAGAGATTTCTCTTCTTCAGGCAACCGCACCGCACGCCATAATCACAACCAACTATGACAGTTTTCTTGAATCTCTATTTCAAGGCTACGAAGCGATCGTCGGAGAAAGAGTTATCCGCTACAACCTAAACATGGTCGGCGAAATATTCAAAATCCACGGTAGCAGCAACGATCCTTCAACACTCGTACTAACGCATGACGATTATGAAAATTATAGAGAGAAGAAGAAGTACATCTCCGCAAAACTATTGACCTATCTCGCTGAACATCCTGTCTTCATTTTAGGATATGGATTCGGCGACCCCAACGTAACCTCAATCATTGAAGACGTCGGGGAAATCATTGGAGAAGACGACCGGTTCATAAAGAACATCTTCTACGTCCAATGGAACGAGTCCGTTCATGAACAAAGCTCGTTCCGCGAAGAATACGTCATTGGATCTGGAACAAAGCAATATCGAGTACGAGCAATTGAAGCGAACGAGTTTTCGTGGATTTTCAGGGCTATTGCTCAAGAGCGGCAGATAAAAGCCATCAACGTGCGAACACTTCGTGCTGTAGCATCGAGAATGTACAAGCTAATCAGAACAGACATTCCGCGACGTCAGTTTGAAGTAAATTATCAAACGCTCGAAGGGCTCATGAGCTCAGATGAGAACCTACCCAACCTGCTAGGCATCGTTCCCGCCAGCAATACAAACATGTCCCACCCACTCGTATTAACGCAAGTAGGTCAGCGGCTTGGTTATCCGAGCTGGCACGGCGCGCGAAAGCTGATTGAACGAATACATTCTGAGAAGGGCGTCAACATCCTCTCCACGGACAATCGATATCACTGCGCCGTAAAATCAGGGACCGGACCTCACTCTAACGTCAGAAAATACTCTACGGAACTTGTTGAGCTCCTGAAATTGGTGAAAGCGGGCTCGCCTTACACTGTGACGCTATGAACTTTGAATTTCGTGAGATTAGTTGCTGTGGCGAACGCCCGTCGGACCATTGAAAGCCATCCCTGATCAGCTCACCGGCACCCGCGGCTTGCGATGATGCCGGACGACCGGTGGCGGCGGCGCAGGCACCGGCTGCAGCGTCACCACGACCGGGTTCGGCTTGTGGTCCATCGCGGCGCCGGTGGCGGCGTCGACGCCCATGCCGACCACTCCGCCGAGCAGCAGGTTGCCGGCAAAGCCGGCGCCGCCGCTGCCGGAGACTTCGCGGGTCAGCGGGATGATCTGCGGCTCATAGCCCTCTTTGCTCAGGCTGACGGTGATGTCGGCGTTGCGGTTGACCTCGACCACGCACGGCGTGACGCAGGAAAACGGCGCCTCGGTGCCGGACACATCGGCCTTGGCGCCGGCCGGCGTGCTCGCAATCGAAATGTTCTCCGTGGTGCCGCGCGTCACCGACGCGCACCCCGACAGCAGCAACGCGGCCAGCGCCGCGCCTCCCCATGACCGCATCGCAATCCCCCTGATACCGATGCTCCCAGAGCACCGTGTTTCAGCGAGATTTCAAGCCGCTGCGGCGCGCCGAAGCCGCAACTGAGACGCAGAGACAAACCTATCTGCAGGATGTCCCCACCGCGGGCGATCCCGGCCGAGCTGCAGTCCGAATTTTACCGGCGATCCCGCTCGCATGACGCTACAGCGGCCCTGTGGCAGAATCGGATACCGATCTGCATTCCGGCAAGCATTCGAGATCTCGTGGACCAATCCCAAGCCCGAGCGATTCTGCATCTGAAAGCGGAGATCGTCCGCGTCCGCTCGTTCGGCCAGTCGCACAGCTATAAGTTCTGGGCCTTCAAGGTCGACGAGATCACCGATCCGGTGTGGACCGAAGGTGCGACCACCACATCGACGGTGTGGCTGACCACCGATTACGGACTGCTCGACGGCACCGGATACCGGGACCGCCGCAAATTCCGGATCGATCCCGGCGGCCGGGTGTCGCTGATCCAGGCCAGCAGCCACGACGGCAGCATCGTCGAGGGCCGTAATGCCGGACGGCTGGCGAGCGGCGTGGCGCGCTCGGTGGCCTGGCCCGGAACCGGGCGCTGATCAGAACTGCCGGCTCTTCAAGAGATACGCCGGGATCGCCAGCCCCGCTCCGATCGCGCCGACGATCGACAGCACCCGGACGAACGCCTGCGACGCCGCGACGATCTGCGCGGTGGACGAGCCGGTGGTGTCGGCGGCGACCGCCATATAGCCGAGCATCGCCTGGCCGAAGAACGCGCCCGGCACCATCGGGATGCAGCCGGCCAGCGCGACGGCGTTGCAGGCCGGCCCGAGCCAGCGCAGCGCCAGGATCGCCGTGAACGAGGTGACCAGCGCAGCGACGAAGGTCGCCGCCTCGATACTGCCGCCGGTTTGCTGCACCACGGTGCGCACCGCCAGCGCCAACGCGCCCGCGACCGCACACCACGCCAGCGACCGCCAGCCGAAATTGAACAATACGCCGAAGCCGGCCGCCGCCAGCGCCCCGAACGCCGCCTGATGCGCAAGATAGGGCAGCATATTCATCCAGGTCGCGCTCATGTGTGGATTCTCAGCACGAATTCGGCCAGCCACAGCCCGGTGACGGCGAACACCATGATCATGATCACGGTGACGGCGCGGGCGCTGCCCATGGTCGGATAGCCGTCCATTACGTCGGTCTGGGCGTTGGTCGACGGCACGCCCGGCACCAGCAGCAGGATCGACGCCATCATGGCCAGCTCGGTGGTCGAGCTGCCGATCAGCCGCGCGCCAAGGCCGCCGAGCGCCGCCGAGATGCAGCCGACGATGGCCGCGACCACGAACACGTTGAAGCGGCGGCCGAGCAGCAGATGGCGGACGCCCTGCCCGATGCTGGCCGCGGCCAGCACCGGCCCGAACGACAGCCAGTCCGAGCCGAGCAGCCGGCCGAACGCCGCGCAGGCGGCGCCGGTGGCGATCGCCACCAGCCACGGCGGATGCCGCGGCGTATCCTTCTGCAGCCGCTTCAGCTCGGCTTCGATCGCATCCGGCGTCATGTCGCCTTGCGAGGCGCGCTTCAGCAGCTCGCGCACCGCGAAGTCGAGCCGGTGGTTCACGCCGTGCGGGCCGATCTGCATCATGCGGGTGATGCTGTGGTGGCCGCGCGCCAGCGTGATCTCGAACGAGGCGTAGCCGGAGCGCATCCCCAGCACCTCGACGCCGAGCCCCTCCGCCACCATCCGCGCGCCCTCATGCACCACGCGCACCGACGCCCCGCTCTGCGCCAGCACCGCCCCGGCCTGCAGCGCGACGTGCGAGATCCGCGCCAGCGAATACGGGTGAATCGGTTCGAGGTCGGCGGGATCTGGCTGAATCATCGTCATGGTGGATCGCTATACAGATCGAACGTGGGCGAAAGCGGGATTGGTACAATATGCGCGCCGGACGGATACCACACGGCAACTAAGCACGGTCGCATATTACCATTTGCGCCTGATCAGAGACGAGTTAACGCCGTTGGCGTTGAAAGCTTCCAATTCCGCAATGCAGGTCTATGCTCACCGCGGTCTCGGCTGCCGCTTTATTTGAAAATGGGGTTGAAGATGAAGTTACCGACATTGATCGTGGCCTGCATCGCCGCAGCGGTGGTGGTGTTCGGCGTCCGCAATTTCAACTCCGAGCCCGGTCCGACCGACGCGGCCGTACAGGCGGTCGCCGACGCGACGGCCGTGCCGGTCAGTCCGATCAAGACCCTGACCTCGGCCTCCTGCCCGTCCGATGGCTGCCCGGTGTCCTGCGCCGACGAAGATACGCTGCTGTCGGCGTTCTGCGTCAGCGGCACCAAGGCCCGCTTCGCCGACACGCTCAAGCTCGCGAACGGCAAGCTGACCGCGACCTGCGGCATGGGCGCCAGCAACATTGTGGCCTATTGCGGCCGTCAGTAGCCGCGGTGACGATGGCCCGGCTCATGCCGGGCCAACGCATCGCCGGTTTTACTTGAGGCCGAGCAATTCCACGTCGAAGATCAGCGTCGCGTTCGGCGGGATCACGCCGCCGGCGCCGCGCGCGCCATAGCCGAGCTCCGGCGGAATGATCAGCGTGCGCTTGCCGCCGACCTTCATGGTCGAGACGCCCTCGTCCCAGCCCTTGATCACCCGGCCCATGCCGATCGGAAACTCGAACGGCTCGTTGCGGTCGACCGACGAGTCGAATTTGCGGGTCTTGGCGCCGTTCTCGTACAGCCAGCCGGTGTAGTGCATCACGCAGATCTGGCCGCGCGCCGGCGACGCGCCGGTGCCGACCTGGGTGTCCAAGATCTGGAGGCCCGACGGCGTGGTGACGGTTTTGGCGGATTCGGACATGGCGGGGGTGCTCGACATCAGGGCCGCGGCGGGAGACAGCGCAACGACGGCCAAAGCCAGCACAGCGCCGGCGGGAAAAGCGAAACGCATCGGATTGTCCTTCGGGAAGATCGACGTCGGGTCGCAGGGTGAGGCCCGGTTGTAGCCAGATGCGGCCGGCCTCACAACCATCGGCACGGAACCGGCTCGTGACGGAACGCCGCGCCGTTGCCGCTTGGATTTGCGCGAACGTTTCGTAAGACCAACCGTCGCAGCGCCGATCTGCCCCGGATCAGCCGTCGCAGGTTCCGCGCTTCCGGGACGACCGGCCGGAGATCGGCATCCGATGCGGAACGGCCAGTCTTCGATCCCCATCCGAATGCTGAACGGCATCCACGACCGCTCGAACGGCGCGATCATGCTGCGCGACGGCCGCCTGCTCGGCGGCAGCCCGCAAGTCTTCGCCACCGGTCCCTGGTGACCGGACGGCCGTCGCGCGCCGTCCGGCTCCGGTCGCGGCTGAACTACTTCTTCATCTGATCCTTGGACATGCCGTCCTTGTGCATGTCGTCTTTCTTCATGCCGTCCTTCGCCATCGTGTCCTTCTTCATGCCGTCCTTGGCCATAGAGTCCTTCGCCATGCTGTCCTTGGCCATGCTGTCCTTCTTCTCCATCTTGTCCATGGCGTAGGCGGCAGGCGCCGCTGCGAGGCTGGCCGAGAAGGCGGCGAAGACGAGGGCAAAAACGAAGCGGGTGCTGAGGGTCATTGATGTCATCCCTGTCGAATTCGATCCGAACGGCGAATGCCGCCCAATCAGTTCGACGTGACGAGCACCCCAATTGTTACGTCGGTCCAAATAATTCCATGCCGATCGCGCGCTGGCGAGCGGACGGTTGCGGCCCGGCACGTCTTCTCGGCAACCGCAATGCTGTCGATGCGCGATCGCTACGCGCTTCGCTTCTTCTTCGCGTTCAGCGCATTGACCACGCGGCTCACAGGCGGACGGCCGAGCAGCGAGGCGATGCTGTTGGTCGCCGCGACGAGCTTGTCCATGTCGACGCCGGTCGACACGCCGATGCCTTCCAGCATGTACACAACGTCCTCGGTGGCGACGTTGCCGGTGGCGCCCGGCGCATACGGACAGCCGCCGAGGCCGCCGGCGGCGCTGTCGATGACGCGGGCGCCCTCTTCCAGCCCGGCATAGAGATTGGCGAGCGCCTGGCCGTAGGTGTCGTGGAAGTGCATCGCCAGCGAGGCCATGGGGATCGCTTCGGCACAGGCGCGCAGCAGCTCGCGGACCTTCCTCGGCGTGCCGACGCCGATAGTGTCGCCGAGCGAGATCTCGTAACAGCCGAGGTCCCACAGCGTGGTCGCGGCATCGACCACCGCCTGCACCGGCACATTGCCATCGAACGGGCAGCCGAGCACGCAGGACACGTAACCGCGCACTCTGACATTGTCGGCCTGGGCGCGGGCGATCACCGGCTTGAAACGCTCGATCGATTCCGCGACCGAGCAATTGATGTTGGCGCGCGAAAATCCTTCCGACGCCGAGGCAAACACCGCGACGACCTGCGCACCGGCGGCGCGCGCAGCGTCGTAGCCCTTCTCGTTCGGCACCAGCACGTGGAATTCGCCGGGCAGCTTCAGCGAGGCGCGCAGCACCTCGTCGGAGCCTTGCATCTGCGGCACCGCCTTCGGCGACACGAACGCGCCGACCTCGACAGTCGACAGCCCCGCCGCAACCAGCGCCTCGACGAAGGCGATGCGATCGGCGACGCTGACCGGCGTCTTCTCGTTCTGCAGCCCATCGCGCGGGCCGACTTCGACGATACGGATGGTGTCGCTCATGGAGGAACCCCAAAGTCGTTCGTCATGGCCGGGCTCGTCCCGGCCATCCACGCCTTCAGCATTGCGCCGCAGAAAGGCGTGGATGCCCGGCACAAGGCCGGGCATGACGGAGAATGAACTATTCTTCCTCGGCCTCGACTTCCGCGAGTTCGGCGCCTTCCTGGACGATGTCGCCGACCTTGCACTTGATCGTCTTCAGCGTGCCGGCAAACGGCGCGCGCAGGGTCTGCTCCATCTTCATCACTTCGAGCGTTAGAATGGCCGCGCCCTTCTCCAGCTTGGCGCCCTGCTCGGCTAGCAGCGCCACCACCGTGCCGGGCAGCGGCGCGACGATCTTGTCCTCGCCGACCGCCTCCTCGCTCTCGCCGCCGAACGGATCGACCAGATGCAGCTCGAACCGGCCATTGCGCGTCCGCACATACAGCTCGGCGCCATCGATCACAGCGTGGATGCGCGCGCGGGCATCGCCGAGCGACACATCGATGCCGTCGCCATTGGCCGCCCAAGCGAACGCAAGCTCGCGCCCTTCGATCCTCAGCGTCGACGATCCGCCGCCATAGGTCAGCTCGATCATATGGTCGGTGTGGTCGTGGCCCTGCCCGCGCCGGAACAGGAAGCTGCGCTTGCGCCGGCCGACCGGCATCCAGCCCGAAATCCGCCACGGCGACGGGCCTTCGGTCTTCGCCACGTCATCCTCGCCGCGCAGGATCGCCGCAACCGCGGCGGCGAGTTCGAGATCGCCGAGCGTGCTCGGGGCCGCGGTGAGCGCTGCGAGATGGCGTTCGATGAAGCCGGTGTCGATCGCGTTGGCGCGCACCTCGGGATGCGTCACCAGCGCCGACAGGAACGGGATATTGGTGACGACGCCGCGGACGTCGGTCTCGTTGAGGCCTCGGTCGAGCCGATCGATCGCCGCCTCGCGAGTCGGCGCCCAGGCGATCACCTTGGCGAGCATCGCGTCGTAATACGGCGACACGCTGTCGCCGCCGCGATAGCCGGCATCGATGCGTAGGCCATCGACTTCGGCCGGCGTGCGCCACGTGGTGATCTTGCCGACCGACGGCATGAAGTTCTTTGCCGGGTTTTCGGCGTAAACCCGCGCCTCAATGGCGTGGCCGTTAAGCCGGAGCTGATCCTGCTTGAGCGGCAGCGCTTCGCCGAACGCGACGCGAAGCTGCCATTCGACCAGGTCGACGCCGCTGATCAGCTCGGTGACCGGATGCTCGACCTGCAGGCGGGTGTTCATCTCGATGAAGAACACGTCCTTGCCGTCGGAGACGAATTCGATCGTGCCGGCACCGACATAGTTCACCGCGCCGGCCGCGCGACGAGCCGCCTCGCAGACCTTGTCGCGCTGCGCGGCGTCGAGCGTCGGCGACGGCGCCTCCTCGATCACCTTCTGGTGGCGGCGCTGCAGCGTGCATTCGCGCTCGAACAGCGAGACGAGATTGCCGTGGCTGTCGCCGACGATCTGCACCTCGATGTGGCGCGGATTGTCGACGTAGCGCTCGATCAGCAGCGTATCGTCGCCGAACGCCGCCTTGGCCTCGCGCTTGGCGCTGACGATCGCGGCGGAGAGTTCGTCGGCCTTGCGCACCACCCGCATGCCGCGGCCACCGCCGCCGGCCGAAGCTTTCACCAGCACCGGAAAGCCGATCCTGTCGGCGGCCCCTGCGAGCGTGGCGTCGTCCTGCGCGGCGCCGTGATAGCCCGGCACCAGCGGCACGCCGGCCTTTTCCATCAGCGCCTTGGAGCCCGATTTCGAGCCCATCGCGGTGATCATCTCCGGCGTCGGCCCGACGAACACCAGCCCGGCATCGGCGCAGGCCTGCGCGAACTCGGCGCTCTCCGACAGAAAGCCGTAGCCGGGATGCACCGCCTCGGCGCCGGTTTGTCTCGCCGCCTCGATGATGCGTGCGATGTTGAGATAGCTGTCGCGCGCCCGCGCCGGGCCGAGCAGCACCGCCTCGTCGGCTTCGCTCACGTGGAGCGCGCCGGCGTCGGCTTCGGAATACACCGCGACGGTGCGCAGTCCCATCGCGCGGGCGGTGCGGATGACGCGGCAGGCGATCTCGCCGCGGTTGGCGATCAGCAGCGTGCGGAAGCGACGATACAGGGCAAGGTTGGCCATCATCAGATCCTGATCATCACATCCGGAACAGGCCGAACTTGGTCGGCTCGATCGGCGCGTTGCTGGACGCCGACAGCCCGAGCCCGAGCACCAAGCGAGTGTCGGCGGGGTCGATCACGCCGTCGTCCCACAGCCGCGCGGTCGCGTAGTACGGGCTGCCCTGGGTCTCGTATTGCGCACGGATCGGCGAGCGGAATTCCTCCTCCTCCTCCGTGCTCCACGAACCGCCCTTGGCCTCGATGTTGTCGCGGCGGAGCTGGCTCAGCACCATCGCGGCCTGCTCGCCACCCATCACCGAGATCCGCGCGTTCGGCCACATCCACAGAAAACGCGGCGAATAAGCCCGGCCACACATGCCGTAATTGCCGGCGCCGTAGGAGCCGCCGATCACCACGGTGAACTTCGGCACATTGGCGGTCGCGACCGCAGTCACCAGCTTGGCGCCATCGCGCGCGATCCCGCCCGCTTCATACTTCTTGCCGACCATGAAGCCGGTGATGTTCTGCAGGAACAACAGCGGAATGCCGCGCTGGCAGCACAGCTCGATGAAGTGCGCTCCCTTCAGCGAAGACTCGCTGAACAGGATGCCGTTGTTGGCGATGATTCCGACCGGAAAGCCCCAGATATGCGCGAAGCCGCACACCAGAGTCTGGCCGTACAGCTTCTTGAACTCGTCGAACTCGGAGCCGTCGACGATCCGGGCGATGATGTCGCGCACGTCGAACGGCTTGCGGCTTTCCGCCGGCACGATGCCGTAGAGCTGCTCGGCCGGATACAGCGGCTCGCGCGGCTCCCGCATGTTGAGCGGCGGCCGCTGCGGCGGCTTCAAGGTGCTGACGATCTTGCGGGCGATGCCGATCGCATGGGCATCGTTCTGCGCGTAGTGATCGGTGACGCCGGACTGCCGTGAATGCACGTCGGCGCCGCCGAGTTCTTCGGCCGAAACCACTTCGCCGGTCGCGGCCTTCACCAGCGGCGGGCCGCCGAGAAAGATGGTACCCTGGTTGCGGACGATGATGCTCTCGTCCGACATCGCCGGCACATAGGCGCCGCCGGCGGTGCACGAGCCCATCACCAACGCGATCTGCGGAATGCCTTGCGCCGACATGTTGGCCTGGTTGAAGAAGATCCGGCCGAAGTGCCGCTCGTCGGGAAACACCTCGTCCTGCTGCGGCAGGAAGGCGCCGCCGGAATCCACCATGTAGATGCACGGCAGATTGTTCTGCCGCGCGATATCCTGGGCACGCAGATGCTTCTTCACCGTGAGCGGATAATAGGTGCCGCCCTTCACCGTCGCATCGTTGGCGACGATCATGCATTCGCGCCCCATCACGCGGCCGATGCCGGTGACGATCGAGGCCGAATGCACATCGCCGCCGTACAGGCCGTTGGCGGCGAGCGGCGACAATTCGAGAAACGCGGTACCGGGATCGAGCAGCAGGTCGACACGGTCGCGCGGCAGCAGTTTGCCGCGCGCGGTGTGCTTGGCGCGGGCCGCCTCGCCGCCGCCAGCAGCGACCGCCGCCAGCTTGTCGTTCAATTCGGCGACCAGCGCCCGCATCGCATCGACATTGCGCGCGAAATCGGCCGAACCGGGATCGATCTTGGAGTGCAGCGACATGGCGTTTCCGGCAGGTTCTGACTCGCTTCGGGACCGAAGCGTTGAATGGCATCGTGTCATCGCCGGGCCGCAGGGCGCAACCCTAACCTGGCCCCGGCGCAACGTGCACGCGGATAGCCGGTCGCAGCAGCCTCGGGCTTGCGCCGAGCGGTCGTGCGGCGCCCAAGCGGAGCCGCAGGCAGTCCGTGGCCGGATCAGTGGGTCCAGGGCTCGGGGCGGCGGAAGGCGAAATTGTCGGCGTAGGCCGCGCGGCGGCGCGCCGGCTCCTTCGGCTCGATCACCTGATACGGGATGCCTTCCCGCTCACAATAGGCGACCGCCTCGTCGCGGGTGTGGAAGCGCAGGCTGACCTGCTGGTGCATGTCCGAGGACGAGGTCCAGCCCATCAGCGGCTCGATCGTGCGCGGCTTCTCCGGCTCGTAATCGAGCTGCCACTCGCGGGTCTTGGCGGTCCCGGATTGCATCGCGTTCTTGGCGGGCTTGTAGATCCGTGCGGTCATGGAGGGTTCGGCCTATCGGGTGCGGCGCTGCGCCGGTTTGGTGGAAGCGGCGATCCTGGTGTAGTGTTCCGTCGCGTAACGGAGCACACCGGGTTTGCGTAGAGGTGTACGGTCGATCCCGGCCACTTTATGATTCCGTCGCTTGGCGGTTCGGTTTCCTGATTTCCTATATTCCGTCCCCGGCATCGTGACAATCGCAGGCCGGATGACGACCTCGCAACCACACGGACAGTCCACCCGATGGAAATCCAGGCCATACTGCCCAGCAAGGGGCGCGATCTCCGGCTCGACCTGTTCCGCGGTGTCGCCAACTGGGCAATCTACCTGGATCACATCCCGAACAACGTGGTGAACTGGATCACCACACGGAACTACGGGTTCAGTGACGCCGCCGATCTGTTCGTGTTCATCTCCGGCTACACCGCTTCCTTCGTCTACGCCAAGATGATGCTCGAGCGCGGCTTCATCGTCGGCGGCACCCGGCTGACCAAGCGGGTCTGGCAGCTCTACGTCGCCCACATCGTGCTGTTCGTGATCTATATCGTGGCGATCGGCTATGTTGCGCAGCGCTTTTCCGATCCGGAGATCATCAACGAGTTCAACGTCGCCGGCCTGATCGCCAATCCGATCGAGACGCTGCGGCAGGGCCTGCTGTTGAAATTCAAGCCGGTCAATCTCGACGTGCTGCCTCTGTACATCGTGCTGATGGGGCTGTTCCCGCCGGTGCTGTGGCTGATGCTGCGCAAGCCGGATGCGGTGATGATCGGCTCGTTCCTACTGTATTTCGCCGCGCGCTATTTCGAATGGAATCTGCAGGCGTTTCCGGAAGGCACCTGGTACTTTAACCCGTTCTGCTGGCAACTCCTGTTTGTATTCGGCGCATGGTGCGCACTCGGCGGAACGGTTCGGTCGCGCTCGATCATCGACTCGCGCGGCATGCTGTGGTTCTGCCTGGCGTATCTTGTGTTCGCGCTGGTGATGACGATGGCCGGCCGTTTCCAGGACTTCGGCGAGCTGTTTCCGGCGTGGCTGTACGACGCGTTCAATCCCAACGACAAGACCAACCTCGCGCCGTACCGCTTCCTGCATTTCGCGGTGATCGTGGTGCTTGTGATCCGGTTCGTGCCCAAGGACTGGAGCGGATTGGAATGGCGGGTGTTCGATCCGCTGATCAAATGCGGCCAGCAGTCGCTCGCGGTGTTCTGCGTCGGCGTGTTCCTGTCCTTCGTGGCACATTTCGAGTTGACCATGAGTTCGGGCTCGCTGCTGGCGCAGATCCTGGTCAGCGTCGTCGGCATCGCGCTGATGACAGTGGTGGCCTACTACATCTCCTGGTCGAAGCAGCAGGACAAACCCGCAAAATCCGTAGCCAAGGCGGTTGCCGCCCAACCGGCCGGCATGGCTGCGCCGGCCACCACGGTTGCCGCATCCGGCGTCGTCAGCGAACCGGCACGGCCCGCCAATCAGGGCTCCGGCGTGCCCGCCGTGGCTCCGACCATGATGTCGGCGGCACGATCCAGCCCCGAATAAAGATCATGGCCGGCGCCGTAGCCGGCACCGTTGCGGCTCCACTCCGCCCGGCATGCCGGCGCGGACGCCTGACGAAGGGCCTCGTTCAGATTGCCGGGCCCGAAGGGCTCTGGCAGCACCACGCCGGCCTGGGCCGCCGCGACATGCACCGAATATCCGCACACCGCAGTCGCGATGACCGGCAGCCCGTTGACCACCGCTTCCAGAATGACCGTGCCTGTGGTGTCGACCCGCGCCGGATGGATCAGCAGATCCGCCCCCGCCATCAATTCCGGAATGTCGCGGCGCATCCCGAGCAGTATGATCCGGTCCGATACATTGGCGGCCCCGGCAAGCCGGCGCATCAGCCGGCCCTGCTTGCTGCCCTCGGCTACACCGGCCACCACCAGCCTGGCCTCCGGGAATCCGGCGAGCGCCGCCACCGCGCGGTCGAGCCCTTTGGTCAAAGGATGCGCCGCCACCGCCAGCCAGACCGTGGCGTCGCCAGCGACGCCGAGCTCGTCGCGCATCCGCTCGCGGGTGCCGTCGGCGCGAAACTCCGGGTGCCGTCGGGCGCGATCGATGGTCGGCGGCATCAGCGTCAGCCGCTCCGGCTCGGTGCCCCAGGCGCGCGCGAAATCGTCGAGCTGGTCCCGGCTCAGCAGCAGGCATTGCGTCGGCCGTCCGGGCGCGAAACTCGCCGCTTCCAGATCGAGCTTGACGCGGCGCCGGGCCGTGAACCTATCCGACCATCGCGCCGGCCTCGCTCTGTCGCAGCCGTCGGCGCAGTACAGCACATCCAGATCAATCAGCTTGCCGAAGCCGACCAGACGATCGAAGTCGCGCTTGCGTTGCGCCGCCGCTTCGGCGAAGCGAAGATCTCGACCGTGGTTACTCCAGGCGCTGACCGGGAGAAGGTCGATGTTCAGGTCCGACGGCAGCTCGCCCTGCCGGCGCGACGCCAGAATGGTGACGTCGTGACCGCGCGCGGCGAGCCGTCGGGCGATCGCCATGCAATCCCGCTGCAAGCCGCCACTCGGGAACAGCGACACGATCGCGAGCGCGATCTTCATCGGCGGCACTCCGCTGCGACGTTGGAGGCGACGATCGGACCGGGGCCGACGGGGCGCCGATCGCACGGGCTTTGATGTAGTCGGACGGTCGAAAAATGCGGGTGGTCGGGGCAGCTGGATTCGAACCAACGACCTGCAGTACCCAAAACTGCCGCGCTACCAGGCTGCGCTATACCCCGTTCCATGCCCAGATCCATGACCCGGATCGATGGGCCGACGGCCGTCGATACACGGTTCAAGCCCCCCCAGCAAGCGGCCCTCAGCGCGGCTTGAACAGCGGATGCGCCACTCGGTCGCCGGCGGCGATCCCGAGCTTCTTGGCGGTGCCGCCCGCCACTTCAAGCACGCCGGCAACCGGGCCGCCGGACGCGATGATCCGTGTCGACATCGGCTCTGTATTCTCCGCGATCCGGTGGATGGTGCCATCGCCACGAATGAAAATCATGTCGAGCGGAATGTAGGTGTTCTTCATCCACATCGACACCTGCTGCTCCGGCCTGAAATCGAACAGCATGCCCTGCCCCTCCGGCAGGTTCTTGCGGTACATCAGGCCGACTTCCCGCTCCTTGTCGGTGGTGGCGATCTCGACGCTGAACACATGAACGCCGGTCTTGCCGACGATCTCCAACGCCTGAATCTGCGCGGCGAGGGCTCCGCGCGCCGCGATGCCGCACAGCATTATCGCCACCGCAAGCAAACCGAACCACCGCAACCGGCGGAACTTCAACGTCAGAGAGACTTGCATCAACCCGAACCTGTTCCTGCGCCCGATCGGCCGCGGGCTGCGGCCGGAATCATCCGAGAGCGCTCCGCCACGCAAACAGCATGCACGGCTGGTCCCGGACGATTCACAAATTGGCCATCGAGGATGGCACGATCAAGAACAGCGTGCGTCGTCCACTGCCCGACCCGAGCGACGCGAATCAGTGCGAGGACAACCCCGGGACGCCGTTTTCTGGCTGAATTTCCGCAGCCATCATGCCCTTGGAGCCCGGCCCGAATCGCACCAGCACGTATTGCCCCGGCCGCAGTTCGGTCATGCCGTAACGACGCAACGTTTCCATATGCACAAAGATATCCGGCGTGCCCTCGCCACAGGTGAGGAATCCGAACCCGCGCAACCGATTGAACCACTTCACCTGCGCCCTCTCCAGCCCGCTGGTCGGGGTGACGCTCACGTGGGTGCGCGCCGGCAGCATCTGCGCCGGATGAATTGCGGTGGATTCGTCCATCGAGACGACGCGGAAGGCTTGGTAGCCCTTGGCGCGCTGTACGCACTCGACGACGATGCGGGCACCTTCATAGGCGGTCTGGTAGCCATCGCGGCGCAGCACGGTCACGTGCAGCAGCACGTCCGGCCAACCGTTGTCGGGAACCACGAAACCGTACCCCTTCGACGCGTCGAACCATTTGATGAAGCCGCTGATTTCGACGAGATTTGCGGCGGCTTCTCCGATGCCCGCGAAGGCGTCGCGCGAATTCAAATGATCGCGATGAACACCGGGTCCGAACTCCCGCGGCGAGAAATCGCCCGCAGGAAACTCCGCTGCTCGCGGCTTCGCAGCGCTGGCTGCGGGCAAAACGCCCGGCCTCTTGGACTCAAATCCGTCCGACCCCATGACCCCGGACCCCGCACGTCACCAACCGATTCGCCACGATTGCAGCGTCGATGATTCGCGAGCATTCCCCCAACTACTCAGGATTGCGCCGCCGCGAATCTGTTGATTTGAAGATAACACCGCGGCCCGAACGGCAAAGACAAAAAAAACGTTAAGCGACAACTATAAACAGCCTTGAAAGCCTGCGAATCTTACGGGGATTCAGTTGCCGACGAACGGTCCGAGCGTTTCACCGATGTCGTGACGGATCACCAGATCGGCGATTTCATCCTGCTCGGTCGGCTCGTTGTTGATGATGACCAGCTTGGCGCCGCATTCTTTGGCGAGCATCGGAAAGCCTGCGGCAGGCCACACTACGAGCGACGAACCGATCGCGATGAACAGATCACAATGCTGCGCGAGTTCAGTGGCGCGACGCATCGCATCCGAAGGCATCGCCTGACCGAACGATACCGTCGCGGTCTTCACCGGCTCGTCGCACGCCGTGCAATGCGGCGCATGGCCGGTGCGTTGAAACCACTCACGGACCCAGTCGAGCTCGTGGCGTTTGCCGCAACCGATGCAGCGTGCGTAGGTGGTGTTGCCGTGCAGTTCGACGACGTCGTGCTCGTCGAAGCCGGAGAGTTGATGCAGATTGTCGATGTTCTGCGTGATGATCGCCGGCACCTTGCCGAGTCTGTACAGCGAAGCCAGCGCACGATGACCGCGGCTCGGCCGGGCCTTGGCAAAGCTATGCTCCATCGCGAACCGTCGCCGCCACGCCTCGTCACGCGCGTCCTGCCGCGCGACGAACTCGTCGAACGGAATCGGCTGATTGCGACTCCACAGCCCTCCGGGAGAACGGAAATCTGGAATGCCGGATTCGGTCGAAATGCCGGCTCCGGTGAATGGCACGACCGAAGTGGCGCGCGCGATCATGTCGCCGAGCTGTTCGACTCCGCTGGAAAGACTGGGAGCGATCATGGTTGGGTCATTTTCACAACTGTTCTTTCGTCGCGACGAGTGCAGGCGCGGCGAGCTGAACCGCGGCGACGATGCGGCACCAAGGCCAAGGCCTCGCTCGCCGACAGACGCCGGTTCCCGCGCACAGATTCGAAGCCACATTTTTTTGAATTGCAAGAGGGACGTCCCGGTCGGATAGTCGAAGCCGTGTCATTGGATGACCTCCTCCGAAAGAGCCCCGCGCGACCTCCAAGGCGGGGCTCTTTTTCGTCGCTGATTCCAGTGCATCGGGACGCCGGCCGCACGCCGCACCGTGCCTCCTGTTCGTCACACCTCCTCCCCGAGCGATAAGGTCCGGAGCCCCGGCTCCGGACCGACCGCCCTTGGCTGTGCCGAGGCGGCGATGCCGCTCGTCCACCGCTTTCCATCCCGGCGGTTTCATCGCAAGATCCACCCGTTTTCTCTGGAGACGACCACGTCATGCGTTACCTGCACACCATGCTGCGCGTCCGCAATCTCGACGCCGCCCTCGAATTCTTCAGCGGCGCGCTGGGCCTGAAGGAGGTCCACCGCATCGACAACGACAAGGGCAAGTTCACCTTGCTGTTCCTGTGTGCGCCCGAAGACGAGGACCTGGTGAAGCAATCGAAGGGACGCCCCGCTCCGACGATCGAGCTGACCTACAATTGGGACGAGGAGTCCTATGGCGAGGATCGCTTCTTCGGCCATCTCGCCTTCGAGGTCGACGACATCTACGCAACCTGCGAGCGACTGATGAAGCTCGGCATCACCATCAATCGCCCGCCCCGCGACGGCCAGATGGCGTTCGTGCGGTCGCCGGACCTGCATTCCGTCGAGCTGCTGCAAAAGGGCCAAGCCTTGCCGCCGCAGGAGCCGTGGGCCTCAATGCCGAACACCGGCCACTGGTAAACCGGTGGAGATCCGCGCCCGGCGGAGCGACAATGGCTCGCGCGGCGATGTCGGGTGTTGGCGGAACGACACGCACGACCTCGCGTTGGTCGAACAACCAACGGAGGACATCAATGGCACGAGGACTATTGCTCTGGCTGATCGGCATTCCGATCCCCGTCATCATCCTGCTCTGGCTGTTTTTCAGCTAACGCGCCGCGCCGCAGCTACGCCAGAAACCGAACAGAAAAGGCTCTGCGATCCGCGGAGCCTTTTTTACGCAGAATGGCTGACACCGAGCTCAATTGACGAACTTGACCCCGAGTGTCGTCCCGCGGCGCCAAACCACTTCGCATTGCCGCCCCTGACGCGCGTCCCGTGAAAAGCCGAGCCGCAGCCGGGCCCCGAGCGACTCCGCCTCGTTCAACACCAGCTTGGCGCCAGAACTCGACAGATCCAGCACCTCACAGGGGCGTGCTGCAAAGCCGCCGTCCAGCGTGATCCAGCCGCTCTGGCGCACCGATTTGCGTGGTTCGCGCTTGGTGTTGTTCTTAACCATGGCTGTTCTCCTCGGCCTGACGTTACGCATCACGCCAATGCCGACACCGGCGCGCGAAACGCGCTCGACAACAAGCGAAAGCTCGGGCTCCGATCGCTCGGAACACTCTTGCTGTAGGTCCGCGGCTGTTGAAAAAACGTTGCAAGCTTTAGCGAAAAGTCGGGGTATCGGCAGATCGATGCAGCACGACGCTTGCCCCTCCGGAAAAACGCCACTATACGTTCGCCGCTGCTTCGCGGCGGGTCGGTTCCCGGTCCTGCTGAAGCAGTCGTTCGGGTAAGACCGTGCGTGTCCGCCTGCTGCGATGTCCGTATCGCGCGCATCCGGCGGCTACGCTCCCTTCGTCTATCGGTTAGGACGCCACCCTTTCACGGTGGAGAGAGCGGTTCGATTCCGCTAGGGAGCGCCATCTTTCTTCAGCGCAGCGATGATCACCGCCAGCCGCTCACCGGCGAGCAAGGTCCATACTGTGTCGGGCGCCGGGCTGACTTCGTAGCAATCGGTCTGGCTGCAGCTCGGGCATTCGTAGATTCGCAGTTCGATCGATCGCACCGGCGAGACCCGAGCCAGAGCTGTGCGCGATCCGCATTGGCTGCAGTGTGGCCGCCTGTCTTTGCACATGACGCCTCCTAGCGGAGACTGATTGGCCGTACTCTGAACAGGACGCGACCGACCACAATCTCTGATTGTAATTTCTCTATACACTTACCCAGAGATGAAGCCAATCCAATGTTCAAAACGACACTCTTGGCGGTCGCCATGGTGTGCTTGCAATCTCAGTTGCGAAAAGCCAGCAGGAGCGAACCAAAGGGGCAGCGCAAAGACGGGCGGCAGGCACCACCCGCCGCGATCGTTCACTGGACGCCGGTCAAGCTCAGGCGAACATGAACAGGGAGATGGCAAACACCAGAGCGGCCACATGCAGAATGGCTGTGATCATCGCACACCTCCCGCCAAAGTCGTCGCAATCGAACGTCAGGATTAACCGATTCCCCACGCCGTTTCGATTCGGCCGAGGTCACGCGGCTGACGACCACGAATAGCTCTGAACTATTTACCGGAGATGGGCGTTGCGCGGGGTAAGTTCCTGCCTGGGAACCAATGAAGGAGAACCCTGATGTCTCTGCCAGACGACAGTCTTCGCCCTGAGGGCGTAGAGCGGCTGCAAGCCCGCGTCGAGGCTACCATCCGCGATCACTGGAAGGCCTTTCTGTTCGAAGGTATTCTATTGTTGGTGATCGGCCTTGCTGCGATCCTGCTGCCACTGCTTGCCAGCATTACCTTCACCATCCTGCTCGGCTCGCTCTTTTTGGTCGCAGGCGGTGCCGGGATCTTGTTCTCGATCTGGGCGCGCCAAGCCCCGGGGTTCTGGTGGTCGCTGCTGTCTGCGGTGCTGGCGTTGGTGGCGGGCGTCGTTCTGATCGCGATGCCGCTGCAAGGCACGCTGACTCTCACCTTCATCGTCGGCGTGTATTTTCTGGCCGAAGGCGTCGCCAGCATCATGTACGCCTTCCAGCATCGCGGCCGGATGTCGGAAAGCTGGGGCTGGATGCTCGCCGCCGGTATTGCCGACATCCTGGTGGCGTTCATCATCATCTCGGGCTGGCCCGGCACTGTCTGGGCGATCGGCTTGCTGATCGGCATCAATCTGGTGTTCGGCGGCACCTCGCTGATCGCGATGGCGCTCGCCGCCCGCAAGAGCACCTGAGCCGGCATCTGAGCCGGCCAAGTCTGCCGCGGTTCGCCCTCAGCAGCCGCGGCAAATGCTCTTGATCTTGCGGTCGAGCGCCGCATCGGCCGGGTCGATCTGATCAATCCTCTGTTCCGGCGGGGTGTCGTCCCGTCGCGGCTGCCGATGCCCGATCGGCGCCTGCCGGACGTCGGCCCCACTAATTGAAGATCCCGGAGAGGTCGTCGAACCGCCGGCACCGGCACTGGTGCCGGATTGCGCCAACGCCGCTCCGCCACTCAGCGCCAGGATTACGGCCGCGATCATTACAGGTTTCATCGGAGCTCTCCTTCCATCCAAGCTGCCATCGCGAGGCTTTCAGCGCACGCTCCGGCATCGCAGCGGTCTACGTCGGCCAATGGTCCCGCCCGACACGACACCAACTCATCACCCCCGGCCCGGTTGCCGGACTTGCCTTGCGACAGCGAACCGCCGCTTATCCCGACCGCGGCGGATACAGATGGACCTCGCCGCAATAGTCGGCGACACGATAGCGCGAATTCGGATCGGTTCCATCGGCGTCCAACAAATAATTGGGGCCAACCGGCGCCTTGCCATAGCCGCCGGGAATGTCGAGCACGTATTCGGGCTGGCAAAGTCCGGACACATTCCCGCGCAGCGCGCGCATCAGCGCCTGACCTTCCGCCAGCGTGGTACGCAGATGCGCGGTGCCCGGCGCCAGATCGCCGTGATGCAGGTAGTAAGGCTTGATCCGGCATTCCACGAAGGCGCGCATCAGAGCCTCCAGCGTGTCCGGGTCGTCGTTCACCCCACGCAGCAAGACGGACTGGCTCACCATCGGAATCCCGGCGTCGATGATCCGGGCGCACGCCACGCGGGCAGCAGCGGTGAACTCGCGCGGGTGATTGGCGTGCAGCGCCAGCCAAGTAGTCTTGCTGGGCGTGCGCAGCGCCTGCACCAGATCGGGCGTGATCCGCGTCGGATCGGCGACCGGCAGTCGGGTGTGGAAGCGGACGATCTTGACGTGCTCGATCGCGGCAAGCTCCGCCATGATCTCGCTGAGCCTGCGCGGCGACAGCATCAAGGGATCACCGCCCGTGAAGATCACTTCCCAGATCTCGTCATGCGCGCGGATGTAGTCCAGCGCCGCCGCGGTCGCCTCGCGCGACAGCGCGTTGTCCTTGCCGGGCCCGACCATCTCGCGGCGAAAGCAGAACCGGCAATACACCGCGCAGACATGCACCGGCTTGAACAGCACGCGGTCGCGGTGCCGATGCACAATGCCTTCCACCGGCGCGTGCGCGGCATCGCCGATCGGATCGTCGCGTTCGAATGCCAGCGACGACAGCTCTTCGGCGCGCGGGATGTACTGCCTCGCGATCGGATCGTCGGGGTCATCGCGATCGATCAGCGCCGCGACCGCCGGCGTCACCGCGACCGCATAGCGCGCCGCGACCTGCTCCAGCATCGGGCGATCATCCGCTGAGGCGAAGCCCTCGGCGATCAGTTCGTCCGGATGACGCAACGTCGCCGACGCCGGAGTATTCAGTTGGGTGACCTTGGTCATGCGCCCTCGCCTGCCGGCGGCGTCCACACCACCTGATCGATCGTGGTTGCGCCGGCCGCCAGCATCACCAGCCGGTCGAAGCCGAGCGCAACGCCGCTGGCCTCCGGCATCTCGGCGACCGCCGCCAGAAAAGCCTCGTCGAGCGGATAGCGCTCGCCGTAACGCCGCTCCTTCTCGTCCATCGCCGCGACGAACCGCGCGCGCTGCTCGCCCGCATCGGTGAGTTCGCCGAAGCCGTTGGCGAGTTCGACGCCGCAGGCATACAGCTCGAAGCGTTCCGCGACCCGCGGATCGTCCGGTTTGGTCCGCGCCAGCGCCGCTTCGGGCGCCGGGTATTCGCTCAGCACCGTCAACCGCCCATCGCCGAGCCGCGGCTCGACATGCTCGACCAGAACCTTGCTGAAGATGTCGGACCAAGTGTCGTCATCGACGATCCGCACGCGTGGAGCTGCCGCGTGTGCCAGCGCCGTGCGATCTCCCTCACCTTCGGCGATCGTGGCAAGCAGATCGATGCCGGCAAAACGCGCGAACGCCCCAGCCACGGTCAAACACTCGGGCTCGGCCTGCGGATCGGCGCGCCGCCCCCTGAACGAGAACGTATCGATGCCAGTGGCCCCGGCCGCGACGCGGACCAGCGCCACGCAGTCGTCGATCACCTGCTGGTACGGCGCCTCGGCGCGATACCACTCCAGCATGGTGAACTCCGGCAGATGCACCCGGCCGCGCTCGCGGTCGCGAAATACCCGGGCGAGCTCGAAGATTCGCGTCTCGCCAGCCGCCAGCAGCTTCTTGCAGGCGAATTCCGGCGAGGTCCGCAGGTATCGGGAGCGCCGCTCGCCGTCCGGTCCCAACAGTTCAGTGCGCGGGGCGTGCAGATGGGTCTCGTTACCGGGCGAAATCTGCAGGATCGCGGTCTCGACCTCGGTAAAGCCCGCCGTCTCGAACCAGGCCCGCACCGACCGGGTCACCGCCCCCCGCGCGCGCAAAAATGGCTGTCGGTCCAGATACCTATCCCTGTTCCACCAGGGCGACGGGCCGGATTGCTCCTTCACCTCAAGTCGCCCCCGCGCGGCCGCGCAAAACACTGGCATCAACGCCACAAATCAGTATGTTGCGCCCCGAAACCGTTTCGGCCTCGGGATACCAACGCCCGGATCGGGCCCGGACCTGAACGACAGGAAACATTCCTTTGAGAGTCATCGCCAGTTCTATTCGCAAGGGCAACGTCCTCGAGCAAGATGGGAAGCTTTACGTCGTCCTGTCTGCCGAAAACATCCATCCCGGCAAGGGCACGCCCGTCAGTCAGATCGAAATGCGCCGAATCAGCGACGGCGTGAAGATCTCGGAGCGCTACAAGACCACCGACCAGGTCGAAAAGGTCACCATCGAAGAGCGCAATTACACCTTCCTGTACGAGGATGGCGAAGGCTTCCACTTCATGGAGCCGGAGTCCTATGATCAGGTGCAGGTCGCAAAAGACGTCGTCGGCTCTTCGGCGCCGTACTTGCAGGAAGGCATGGTGGTGAAGCTGTCGATGCACGACACCACTGCCGTCGCCATCACCCTGCCCCAGCGCGCCACGCTCGAAGTGGTGGAGACCGAGCCTGTGACCAAGGGCCAGACCGCGTCGTCCTCCTACAAGCCGGCGGTGCTGTCGAACGGCGTCCGCACCCAGGTTCCGCCGCACATCGGCACCGGCACCCGCATCGTCGTGCTGACCGAAGACGGCTCCTACGTCGAGCGCGCCAAGGATTGATCGAGCTCAGCCTCGCCGATTGCTGCCAAAGCCCGCCGCATACCGGCGGGCTTTTTCGTGGCTTCGCTCTTTGCAGGCTCAACGGCGCGGCGGGACGTCTTTCGGGACGAACACGCTGACGGCCTTCTGCAGCAGCTCGAACCGCGCCGGCGTGAAGGTCACCAGCTCACCGTCCGCGTTGACCGGCCGCGGCTTGCGGGTGCGGATTTCGAACGAGGTGCCGCGGGCGGCGCGTACTTCGCTCCACAGTCCATGCTGCCCCTTTCGGAAGTCATAGGCGACCGCGAGTAGCTTCCACACTTGCGCGAATTCCAGCGAATATAGATCGAATTGGCCGTCGTCGATCTCGGCGGTTTGCTCGACCGCCATGCCGCCGCCGTAGTAGCGGCCGTTGCCGACCGCAATCTGCATCGTCTTCACCCGCACATCCTCGTCGGCCGCCACGATCGTCGCGCGGAACGGCCGTGCCTTGCTCAGCACTTTCGCGGCAGTCAGCGCATAGCTGAAACGACCGAACCGACGCTTACTTTCGCCGCTGAGCTCCCGCGCCAGATCGGCGCTGAGCCCGACGCTGGCGACATTGAAAAACTTGTGACCGTTGACCTCGCCCAGATCGATGGTCTTGCGGTAGCCGGCGACGATGACGTCCGCAGCGGCCTCCATGTCGAGCGGCAGACCCAACGTTCGCGCCAGATCGTTGGCGGTGCCGGCCGGAATGATGCCGAGTGGCAGCCCGGTTTTCACCAGTGCCGGTGCCGCCGCGTTCAGGGTGCCGTCACCGCCCGCGATCACCACCGCTGCCGCGCCATCCGCATTGGCCTCGATCCACGGCGCAACCTCATGCGGACTGCTCGGCGCGGACACGACCAGATCGAATCCGGCCGCACTGAGACGGGAACCCGCTACACCGACCGCCTGACCGCCGGAGCGACTGCCGCGATTGATCACCATCAGCAGCCGCTGCAGAGCGGTCGGTTGCGGGATACATGGCTCCGGATCGGCCGCCCCGCGGGCCGTAAGGTCGTCGGTGTCCGGCGGTGCCTCGAGCTGTTGGTCCACCTGCTATCCTCGTTCGAGCGGTCCGCGAGATCGCGCCGCGTGCGAACCTTGCGGATCTCGATGGTCACAGGTGTGTGTCGATCACGGCGGTACAAGAGCACAGGCAGAGACATCGTGTCGCTGGCGTCCCGTCGGAACCATTTCCCCTCTGCCCGGCGCTCGATCAGCGGCCATCGGCTTTGGCGGTCGGCGGCAATCCCGCTAGACTGTCGCGCATGCCCGATCGCGATTCCTTTCATTCGCCGACCCGCCGTCGCCTGCTGCAAACTGCGCTCGGCGCAGCCGTGATGCTGCCGGCCGCGGCTCACGCGGCTGCGTCACCCGATTTCGACCGGTGGCGCGATGGGTTTCGCGCCAAGGCGCTGGCCAAGGGCATATCGACCCGGACCTGGGACCGGGTGATGGGCTCGATCGAGCCCGACATGTCGGTGTTCGCCAAGCTGAAGAAGCAGCCCGAGTTCCACGAGCAGCTCTGGCAATACATCAACCGCCGGGTGTCGGACTGGCGCATCACCGCCGGCCGCGAAGCGCTGCGCAGGAATGAAGCGCTGTTCGGGCGGATCGAGCGCGATTTCGGCGTCGAACGCGGCACGCTGCTGGCGCTGTGGGGGGTCGAGAGCGCCTATGGCGATCCTCTGGTGCAGCAGAACCACATGCGTCCGGTGTTTCCGTCGCTGGCGGCGCTGGCCTGGCGCGAACCGCGGCGGCGAGCGTATTGGGAAACCGAACTGATCAACGCACTGCGGATTGTCGACAAGGGCTGGTCTACGCCGGAGGAAATGCGCGGCTCCTGGGCCGGCGCGATGGGCCACAGCCAGTGGATGCCGGAAGTGTGGCTGAACGTCGGCATCGACTATGACGGTGACGGCCGGGTGTCGCCGTTCGGCCGGCCCGACGACGCCCTGGGCTCGACCGCGAAGTATCTGGTCCGCCGCGGCAAGTATCAGCGCGGCGAGCATTGGGGCTACGAGGTTGAAGGCCCTGGCGGCGCAGCCAGCGGCCGGCGCACTTACTCGGAGTGGTCGCGTTCCGGCGTCACCCGCGCCGACGGCCAGCCGTTCCCCAATTCCTCGGCCAGCGCGACGATGTGGGTGCCCGTCAAGGGCGGCCCGACATTCCTGATCGGGCCGAACTTCTACGCGGTGAAGAGCTACAACCCGTCGATGAACTACGCACTGGCGATCTGCCATCTCGGCGACCGCATTCTCGGCGGCGGTCCGTTCGTGCATCCGTTCCCCGGCTCGGAGCGCGCGCTGACGCTCGCCGAGGTGCAGGAGATGCAGACGCGGCTGACCCGGGCAGGCTTCGACACCGGCGGCACTGACGGCCGGGTCGGCAACGACACCATGAAGGCGATCCGCGACTTCCAGCTCAAGACCGGCCTGCTGCCCGCCGACGGCTACGGCGGGCTGAAGGTGCTGGCACGACTGCGGCAGGGTGGATAGAGACCGCAGGCTTCGTCGATGCTTCAACATCACTGGACGTGGCACCGGATCAAGGCGCTGGCGCAGGAGGAGTGGCGCGCGCTCGTCACCTTCAATCCGAGCGACCGGCCGTGGCAGATGCCGTTCTCGGCGGCGCTGGCGGCCGGCGTGCCTATGCTGATCGGCGCGTATTTCGATCATCTCGACTATGGCCTGATCTCGTCGCTCGGCGGCATGGCGTTTCTGTACCTGCCGCGCACGCCGCTGCACCATCGCATGGTGTCGATGATGGCGGCCGGCTTCGGCTATGCCGCCTGCTACACGCTCGGACTGATCGTGCATCTGCTACCCTGGCTCTTGGTGCCGGCGCTCACCTTCACGGCGATCCTGGTGACGATGCTCTGCCGGTTCTATCGGATCGGCCCACCCGGCAGCATGTTCTTCGTGATGGCCGCCGCGATCGCCGCCTATACGCCGGGCGATCTGATGCAGCTACCGCTGAAGGCGGGGCTGTTCGTGCTCGGCAGCCTGCTCGCCACCCTGATCGCGATGATCTACTCGGTGGTGGTGCTGCGGATCCGTGATCCGCTGCCGGTGCCGCCGCTGGCGACCGACGATTTCGAGCACGTCGTGCTCGACGCGGTGGTGATCGGCGTATTCGTCGGCGGCGCACTGGCGCTGGCCCAGGCGCTGCAGCTCGAGCGGCCGTATTGGGTGCCGGTGAGCTGTCTCGCGGTGATCCAGGGCCTGTCGGTCCGAGCGGTCTGGAACCGGCACCTGCACCGTCTGCTCGGCACGGTGATCGGACTCGGCCTCGCCGCCGTGCTGCTGGCGCTGCCACTGGAGAAATGGAGCATCGCCTTCGCGGTGATCGCGCTCAGCTTCATCATCGAGACCGCGGTGATCCGGCACTACGGATTTGCGGTGATCTTCATCACCCCGCTCACCATCTTCCTCGCCGATGCCGCCACGCTCGGCCAGGAGCCGGTGCACCAGATCATCGAGGCGCGGTTCATAGATACCGCGATCGGCTGCGTGGTCGGCCTGATCGGCGGCGTCTGCCTGCACAATCCTGCGTTTCGCAAGGCATCGGCCGGCTTGATCCGCCGGCTGCTCCCGGCCTATCTGATCCCCGCCAAGCACGACCGGGGCGATTGACCGAAAGTCAGGGTTTTGCCGTGGCCGAGCCGTGGAATAATACCCTTCCGCCCTTTCTTCAGGATGTATCGCCGGATTGAGCCATGACCGACGTGCGCCCGCAGGCCGAAACCTTCCAAGCTCCGCTGGACGAAATCGTCTGGAACACCACCTTCCGCCGCGGCTTCGCCGAGGCCCGTTCAGGCCGTACCCCTCGATATGACGACGAGGTGATGTTCCAGGACGGTCTGGCATGGGTTTACGAATGGGGCCGCCAGTTCGCCATCCTCGCCCCGCCCGACCTGCCGCTGGTGCTGCCGGAAGAAGGCGCACTCAATCCGAAAGCGGTCGAGCTGTTTCGGGAATTGGTGATGCAGGGCGAGATCTGTACTTAGCTTCAAGCATCCCCGCTCATCTGACTGCAATTCACGTCATGGCCGGGCTCGCCCCGGCCATCCATCGCTCTTGAAAGATGGATCGCCGGATCAAGTACGGCGATGACGGCAGTTTAAGGATTCAGCTTGTCATCCACCGTTCGAGATCTCGCGCTCATCACCTGATCATCGTGGGCCCGGCGTCGGGCACCGCGACATCGATGACACGGAGCTGCACACGCTCGGCGCCTTGCCAGCGGTCGACGCTGAGACAGCCGGCGACGTGCAGGGTCTGGCCACGGTTCTCGGTGAGAGCATTGCCGAGCTTCTGGCCGATGCTGCGGAACGCGATGCCGTTGACGGTCGCGCCATCGCCGGCCTTGAAGCGCAGCCGCAGATGCGACTGGCCGACCTCGTCGGCATAGACGAGCTGATGCGCCGGCAGCGCGACGATCGGCTCCGGATTGCCGGCACCGAACGGCCCTGCCCGGTTCAGCGTCGCCGCCAGTTCCGGCGTGACGCCGCGCGCCGAAACCGCGCCGTCGATATACAGCTCGTTGACGTGGCGCGACTTGGCGACGTCGCCGGCGAGCGTCGTCTCCAGCCAGGCGCGGAATTCGGCGAGCCGCTCCTTCCGCAGCGTCACGCCGGCCGCCATGGCGTGGCCGCCGCCCTTCAGCAGCAGCCCATCGTGCACCGCCTGGCGCACCGCCTTGCCGAGATCGACGCCGGAAATCGAACGGCCCGAGCCGGTGCCGATGCCGCCTGGCTCCAGCGCGATCGCGAATGAGGGGCGGCCAAATTTCTCCTTCAGCCGCGACGCGACCAGCCCGACCACGCCGGGGTGCCAGCCTTCGGACGCGGTGACGATCACCGCGCCCTTGTCCTCGAGGCCGAGCGACGCCAGCGCTTCGGCTTCCGCCTGGGCCTCGGCCTTCTGTTCGATCTCGCGGCGCTCGCTGTTGAGGCGGTCGAGCTCGGCGGCGATCCGGGCGGCTTCGGAAACGTCGGATTCCAGCAGCAGCCGGACGCCGAGATCGGCGCGACCGATGCGGCCGCCGGCATTGATCCGCGGCCCGAGCATGAAGCCGAGATGCCACGCCTCCGGCGGACCATTCAGCCGCGCCACATCCATCAGCGCGGTATGGCCGACGTGATCGCGGCGGCGCATCGCGATCAGACCCTTGGCGACGAAGGCGCGGTTCAGCCCGATCAGCGGCGCGACGTCCGCCACGGTGCCGAGCGCGACGTGGTGCAGCATGTCCAAAAGATTCGGCTCGGGCCGCTCGGTGCTCCAGAACCCGCGATGCCGCAGCTCGCGATTGACCGCGACCAGCGTCATCAGCACCAGGCCGACCGCGGCGAGATGGCCAAGCCCGGACAGATCGTCGGGCCGGTTCGGGTTGATCAGCGCCTCGACCTCGGGCAGCTCGTCGCCGCATTGATGATGATCGATCACCACCACGCTCATCCCGAGCCGGCGCGCTTCGGCCAGCGGTTCGAAGCTGGTGGTGCCGCAGTCGACAGTGATCAGCAGCGTCGCGCCCTTGCCGGCCAGCATGCGGATGGCGTCGATGTTCGGGCCGTAGCCTTCGAAGATCCGGTCGGGAATGTGGATCAACGGATCGAGCCCGCAATGGCGCAAATGCCAGGCGAGCAAAGCCGACGAGGTCGCGCCGTCGACGTCGTAATCGCCGAAGATCGCCACCTTCTCGCTGCGTAAAGCGGCATCGGCGATCCGCTTGGCACCGGCTTCCATCTGGGTGAGCGACGCCGGGTCGGGCATCAGCTTGCGGATGGTCGGGTCGAGAAAGTCCTCGACCTGATCGATCTCGACGCCGCGCCCGGCCAGCACCCGCGCCAGCATCTCGGGCAATTGATAGCGCTGCACCATCGCCTGCGCCTTCGCAGTGGCGCGCGCGTCGAGCCGGTCGCGCCACGCCTTGCCGGTGGCCGAGCGGGTCACGCCGAGAAACGCCGGCACGATTTCGGGCGGCAATGTGGAGATGGGAGGCGTCATGGTCCGCGCAGATAAGCACGAAGCGCCGATGGCGCAAACCGAGGCAGCGCGTCCCAGGGCTTTTCGCTCACAACCTAAACGGTGTCGTCATCCTGAGGCGAGCGAGGCGAACCTCGAAGGATGCGGCGGCGACCAACTTGTGGCTCATCCTTCGAGGCCGCCGCTGCGCGGCGGCGCCTCAGGATGACGGCGTGCTCGTGTGGCGGATCTGCCTTTAACACCCCAGCGCGTCGGCCACTCCGTTGAGATCCTCCGCCACCACGGTCCAGTCGCCGGTGGCCTCGAAGTCGAGCTTCTGCAGCGGGCCGTATTCGGTCGGGCGCGCGATGAAGGCCGTTTTCAGGCCGAGCGCCTGCGCGGCGGCCAGATCGTTGTTGTGGGCGGCGACCATCATCACCTGCTCGGGCGGCAGATTGAGCAGCCTCGCAGCGCCGAGATAGGTCTCGGGATCGGGCTTGTAGTGTCCGAATACGTCACCGCCGAGGATCAGATCCCACGGCAGCCCGGCATTCTTCGCCATCCGAGTCAGCAGTCCGACGTTGCCGTTCGACAGCGGGCTGATGATGAACTTCGACTTCAGTCGCGTCAGTCCGGAGATCACGTCCGGCCACGGCTTCAGTCGATGCCAGCCGGTGGTGATGTAGGTCAGGTCATCGTCGCCGAGATTGTCGAACCCGAACTGCGGTGCGAGCTGCTCCAGCGAGCGGCGGTGCAGATCATCGAGCTTGATGAAGCCGCGCGACGGGTTCTTCCGCACCTCATCCATCGACGGCACGTATGCCTGCCGCCACGCATCGACCAGCCCGGTCCAATCGCCATTGAGGCCACGCCGCGCCGCATAGGCCGTCAAGTCATCGATCAGGCTGGTGCGCCAGTCGACCACGGTACCGAACACGTCGAAGATCAGGGCTTGCACGTTCGTCGGTTCGGCTCTTCCGGCCATCATTGTCCTCCCTTGCGACGTATTCAGTCGTCGCTTCCTGCCTGCTTGTCTTTCTCTCGCCCTCTCGTGTCATTCCGGGGCGTGCGAAGCGGCAAGCCGGAATCTCGATAGGCAAGTAACAGGCTTCAGATTCCAGGCTCGCCCACAGCTACGCCGTGGGCGCCCCGGAATGACGCGTTAAAACACCTTCCGATACTGCATGAAGCCGGAATCCTCGGCAATGCGGTCGTAAAGCAGCCGTGCGGTGGCGTTGCCGGTCTGGGTCAGCCAATGCACGCGGCTGCAGCCGTCCGCTTTGGCACGCGCGTACACGGCTTCGATCAGCTTGCGGCCTAGGCCGAGCCCGCGGGCGGTGTCGGCGACGAACAGGTCCTGCAGATAGCAGTAGTCACCGGCCGTCCAGCACGATCGGTGGTAGATGAACTGCACAATGCCGGTGAGCTTGCCGTCGACATAGGCGCCGAGCAGATGCATCGGCTCGGCGGGATCGTGAAACCGCGCCCAGGTGACGTCGGAGACCTCGGGTGCAAGGGTCGCCTTGTAGAACTCGAGGTAGCCGGCCCACAGCGGCTCCCAGGCGGCCCGCTCGTCGGGGCCGACGGGACGAATCTCGACGGCCATCCGACGATCTCCTTAATCCAGGTGAAACTTCTCGAACTGGCGGTGATCGGCCTTGATGTAGCGCACCGTGCCGGTGACCGAACGCATCACCACGGTCTCGGTCTGGATCACGTCCTTGCGGAACTTGACGCCGGACAGCAGCGAACCGTCGGTGACGCCGGTCGCGGCGAACAGGCAGTCGCCCTTCACCATGTCCTCGATCTGGTACACGAAATTCGGATCTTCGATGCCCATCGACTCGGCGCGGTTGCGCTTGGAGTGGGTGTCGAGCAGCAGCCGGCACTGCATCTGGCCGCCGATGCAGCGCAGCGCCGCCGCGGCCAGCACGCCCTCCGGCGCACCGCCGGTGCCCATGTAGATGTCAACGCCGGTATTGTCCGGATCGGCGCAGTGAATCACGCCGGCGACGTCGCCGTCGGTGATTAGCTGGACGCCGGCACCGGTGGCGCGGATCTTGGCGATCAGCTCGGCGTGGCGGGGCCGGTCGAGCACCAGCACGGTGATATCGTGCACCGACACGTCCTTGGCATTTGCCAGGCGGCGGATGTTGTCTTCGGGGGGCGCATCGATGTCGATCAGGTTCTTGTCGTAGCCCGGGCCGATCGCGATCTTCTGCATGTAGACGTCGGGCGCGTGCAGCAGCGTGCCGCCTTCGGCCATCGCCATGGTGGCGATCGAGCCCGGCATGTTCTTGGCGCACAGCGTGGTGCCTTCGAGCGGGTCGACCGCGATGTCGACCTTCGGACCGGCGTCGATGCCGGCGCCGACCTTCTCACCGATGAACAGCATCGGGGCTTCGTCGCGCTCGCCCTCGCCGATCACGATGGTGCCTTCGATCGGCATCTTGTTGAGCTCGCGGCGCATCGCGTCCACCGCGGCCTGGTCGGCGCCCTTCTCGTTGCCGTGGCCGCGCAGCCGCGCAGCCGACACCGCAGCGCGCTCGGTCACGCGCACGATCTCCAGCGTCAGGATGCGCTCCAGCAGCAATTGCGGCGGAACGGAAATGGTGGTCGACATCGGCCCAGCTCCTCAAAACAGCGCCCCCGCGCTTGCGGCGGGGGCTGTACGAATGGTCGAACTCAGTTCTTCTCGATCCGGATCACCTGTGGCCGGCCGCTGATCACCTTGTCGCGCTGCACCGCCTGCAGGGCGCGGCGCACCGCGTCTTCGGCGGTGGCGTAAGTAATCAGGATCACCGGCACCGGAACCGACGATTTGGCGGCCTTGCCGTTGGCATCGACGCTGCGGTGCGGATGCCGCTGCACGATCGACTCGATCGAGATGTCCTGCTCGGCGAGCCGCGTGGCGATGGTCGCGGCGGTGCCGGCATGATCGCGCGCCAACAGCCGCAAGTAATAGCCGCCCTCGTGGCGCTGCATCGGCGCCTTCGCGGTTGGCTTCAGTCCAGAAACCGGCCGACCGAACGGCACCGCGCGGATGCCGCGGGCGACATCGGCGATATCCGCCACCACGGCGGACGCGGTCGCAGCGGCACCGGCGCCGGCGCCGACCAGGGTGATCGGCGGAATGCCGTCGCCGTCGATCGACACCGCGTTGGTGACGCCCATCACCTGCGCGATCGACGATGTCTTCGGCACCATGGTGGGATGCACGCGCTGCTCGATGCCCTTGGCGGTGCGCACCGCGACGCCGAGCAGCTTGACGCGGTAGCCGAGATCGTCGGCTGCGCGGAGATCTTCCGGCGTGATCGAGCGGATGCCTTCGACGTAGACCGAGCTCTCCGACACCTTGGTGCCGAACGCCAGGCTCGCCAGGATCGCCAGCTTCTGCGCGGTGTCGTGGCCGTCGATATCGAAGGTCGGATCGGCTTCGGCGTAACCGAGCCGCTGGGCATCGGCGAGACAGTCGTCGAACGACAGCCCCTCCTGCTCCATCCGGGTCAGGATGTAGTTACAGGTGCCGTTGAGAATGCCGTAGATGCGGTCGATATCGGTGCCGGCGAGGCCCTCGCGCAGCGTCTTGATCACCGGGATCGCGGCGCCGACGGCGGCCTCGTAGTTCAGCGCCGCATTGTGCTTCTCGGCGAGCGACGCGAGCTTGAGGCCGTGCTTGGCGATCAGCGCCTTGTTGGCGGTAACCACAGCCTTGCCGGCAGTCAGCGCCGCCTCGATCGCAGGACCGGCGGGATCGCCGGCGCCGCCGATCAGCTCGACGAAGCAGTCGACCTCGGGATCGGTGGCGATCGCCAGCGGGCTCTTGGCCCATTTGATGCCGGCAAGATCGAGCCCGCGCTTCTTCGCCTTGGAGCGCGCGGTGACCGCGACCACGCGCACGGGACGGCCGCAGCGAGCGGACAAGGTCCGCTCCTGCCGTTCGATGACGCGGACGACTTCGGCACCCACGGTGCCGAGACCCGCAATACCCACTCTGAGTGGCGCGACCATGACGCGCTGACCTGCTGCCGGAACCGGCTTTTCTTGGGGAAAGACCCGGAGGCCGGCGGGCGGCCTCCAATGAGGGCCTATCGCTGAACGGCGAGAGGCACCACGTTGTGCAACGTTTCGACGCCGCTTTCAAGGAAGCGTCGGACGCCGCGCGCGGCCTGGCGGATGCGCTGCTCGTTTTCCACCATCGCGATGCGGACGAAGCCCTCGCCGTGCTCGCCGAAGCCGACGCCGGGCGACACCACGACGCCGCACTTCTCCACCATCAAGGTGGCGAACTGCATGCTGCCGAGTTCGCGGAAGGCCGGCGGCAGCGGCGCCCAGGCGAACATCGAGGCCGACGGCGGCGGGATGTCCCAGCCGGCGCGGCCGAAGCTCTCGACCAGGATGTCGCGGCGCTTCTTGTAGGTCTCCCGCATCTCCTTGATGCAGTCGTCCGGGCCGTTCAGCGCCGCGGTGGCGGCGACCTGGACCGGGGTGAAGGCGCCGTAGTCGAGATACGACTTCACCCGCGCCAGCGCGGCGATGATGCGCTCGTTGCCGACCGCAAAGCCCATGCGCCAGCCTGCCATCGAGAACGTCTTCGACATCGAAGTGAACTCGACGGTGACGTCCATCGCGCCCGGCACCTGCAGCACCGACGGCGGCGGATTGTTGTCGTCGAAATACACCTCTGCATAGGCCAGATCCGACAGGATCATGATCTCGTGCTTCTTCGCGAACGCCACCAGGTCCTTGTAGAAGTCGAGGCTAGCCACATAGGCGGTGGGGTTAGACGGATAGCAGGCGATCAGCGCGATCGGCTTGGGGATCGAATGGATGATCGAGCGCTCGGCCGCGGCGAAGAAGTCGGGGCTCGGCTCGGCCGGCACCGAGCGGATCACGCCCCCCGCCATCAGGAAGCCGAAGGCGTGGATCGGATAGCTCGGGTTGGGGCACAGCACGACGTCGCCGGGAGCGGTGATCGCCTGGGCGACGTTGGCGAAGCCTTCCTTGGAGCCGAGGGTCGCCACCACCTGGGTGTCGGGATTCAGCTTCACGCCGAACCGGCGGTCGTAGTACGCCGCCTGCGCCTTGCGGAGCCCCGTGATCCCGCGGGAGGCGGAGTAGCGGTCGGTGCGCGGCTTGCCCAGGGTGTCCTTCAGCTTGTCCAGGACGTGCTGCGGCGCCGGCAGGTCCGGATTGCCCATCCCGAGATCGATGATGTCGGCTCCGGCGTTGCGCGCGGCGGCCTTGGCCCGGTTGACCTGCTCGAACACGTAAGGCGGCAAGCGGCGGATGCGGTAGAATTCTTCCATGGTCCTCGACTCCGGGTAACGGTGGGATCGTTACCGCGTTCTTGATCGGAGGGGAATCCGATAAACGCGCAGCAACGCCCTGATTCGATCGAATTTGCGGCTGTTGGCGACAAGGCTGACATGCAGCCTGCTCGCGATCTTCACCTGCCCCGGCGGCGGGTCGTCGATGGCGGCGTCGGTCCGGCTATCTCGACGCCGCCGTTCTGGCGGCCGCGGTACCCGCGGCCGGCGCCGGAGCGCCTGCGCTGGCATTCGCGTTCGCCTGGCGTTCGCGGGCCGCAATCAATTCCTGCTCGATCTTGTTGCGCTCGGCCGGCGCCAGCACCGCTTCCTCGCGATCAGCCGGCAGGTCGTTCACGGCCGGAAATGCGGCTTCCTTGGGTTTGGCGGGAGTATCGCTGCCGCCGAGCAGCGGCATATCGGACAGCGAAACCGAGCATCCGCCGAGCGCGCAACCGGCTACCAGCAACGCGGCAATCAAAGTGCCCCGCATGCCGGCCCTTGTTCGCCCCCCCGTGCCAGCTCCTCGCATTCCCCAACTCGCCTTCACGCGGCCCCGCCTTCTCGATCGTCGCGGCTCGCAACGATCGCCGCACTCGCGGATTTACACCCTAGCTCAATTGGGTCCGAACCAGCCAGCACCGACCGACGACAATAACCGACCCGATCGTCTCAGTGGGATGCCAATGTGGCTAAATCAAGCGCAATTTGTCGCACTGCAGCACATGGAAATCAGCGACGTTTACCGAACTATGCCATCATCCGGGGCGCGACGACAAATCTCAGCGGATTTTTTGCACCGGACTGTAGTGTTGCCTCATGACCGACATGCTCCCTGAATCCAAGGCGCCCCCGAAGTTCGATCCGGATGCATTCGCCCGCAATCTGGCGCAGGCGATGGAGTCTGGCAGCCAGGCCCTGGCGACGATGATGAAGTCGCAGAACGGCGCGGTGCCGCCGGAAGGTCACCCGCCACCGGGTCTGACCGAAATGGTCCGGAGCTTCTCCACGGTCGCCAATTATTGGCTGTCCGATCAGACCCGGTCCAACGAGCTACAGCAGAAGCTCGGCAAGTCGTATCTCGAATTGTGGGGCGCAGCTTCGAAGCGCCTCGCCGGCGAACAGGCCGAGCCGGCGATCGCCCCCTCGCCGCGCGACAAGCGGTTCGCAGCGGCGGAATGGAAGACCAACGCGTTCTACGACTTCCTGATGCAGGCCTATCTGCTGACCACGCAGTGGGCGGACGAACTGGTGAAGAACGCCGAGATTGATCCCCACACCAAGCGCAAGGCGGCGTTCTACGTCCAGCAGCTCACTACGGCGCTGGCGCCATCCAACTTCGTGATGACCAATCCGGAGCTGACCCGCCACACCCTGGAGTGCAGCGGCGACAATCTGGTACGCGGCATGAAGATGCTGGCCGACGACATCCAGTCCGGCCGCGGCCATCTCAAGATCCGGCAGTCCGATCCAGCCGGCCTCGAGGTCGGCGTCAACATGGCGGTGACTCCGGGTAAGGTGATCTTCCAGAACGAGATCATGCAGTTGATCCAGTACGCGCCCGCCACCGAGACGGTGCAGCGCACCCCGCTGCTGATCGTGCCGCCGTGGATCAACAAATACTACATTCTCGACCTGAAACCCGAGAAGTCGTTCATCAAATGGTGCGTCGACCAGGGCCTCACGGTGTTCGTGATCTCCTGGGTCAACCCGGACAAGAGCCTCGCCGACAAGGATTTCGCCGACTACATGAAGCTCGGCCCGCTGACCGCGATGGACGTGGTCGAGAAGGTCACCGGCGAGATGAAGGTGCACACGCTGGGTTACTGCGTCGGCGGCACCCTGCTCGCCTCGACGCTGGCCTGGCTCGCCGAACGCCGCCGGGTCCGCGTGACCTCAGCGACCTTCCTGACCACGCAGGTCGATTTTACCCACGCCGGCGACCTGATGGTGTTCGTCGACGAGGAGCAGATCTCGGCGGTCGAACGTGAAATGAAGATCACCGGGGTGCTCGAAGGCGCCAAGATGGCGATGGCCTTCAACATGCTGCGGCCGAACGACCTGATCTGGTCCTACGTCGTCAATAACTACCTGAAGGGCCAGCCGCCGCAGGCATTCGACCTGCTGCACTGGAATTCCGACGCCACAAGGATGCCGGCGGCGAACCACTCCTACTACCTGCGCAACTGCTATCTCGACAACAAGCTGTCGGCCGGCACCATGGTGCTGGACAACACCACGCTCGATCTCACCAAGGTCAAGGTGCCGATCTACAACCTCGCCACCCGCGAAGACCACATCGCGCCGGCGGAATCGGTGCTGTACGGCTCGCAATTCTTCGGTGGTCCGGTGAAATTCGTGCTGTCCGGCTCCGGCCATATCGCCGGCGTGATCAATCCGCCGGCGGCGAACAAGTACCAATTCTGGACCAACCCCGACATCTTCGCCGGCTCGGTCGCCAACTGGCTCAGCGGCGCCGAAGAGCACAAGGGCTCGTGGTGGCCGGACTGGCGCAGCTGGATCGGCGCGTTCGACGACGAGCAGGTCCCCGCCCGCGCCATCGGCAACGAAGCCTACCCGCCGCTCGAAGACGCGCCGGGCAGCTACGTCAAAGTGCGATCCTGAACCGACGCGCGGCGGCAAAGCAGCAGCCGCGCGTCGATCGTGTCAGTTCGCCAGTTGCGCTTCGACCACCCGCGCGGTGCGCAGCAGCTTGGCATCTTCGCCAAATCCGCCGATCACCTGCAGGCCGAGCGGCAGGCCGCGTGCCGAGCGGGCGATCGGCATCGTCAGCGCCGGCACGCCCAGCATCGTCCACAGCGCACAGAAACTGGCGTCACCGGTATAGGTCAGGCCTTCCGGAGCCTCGCCGGGCGCCGGCACGGTCAGGATGCCGTCGAGACCGCTGAGATGCCGCGGAAGTTCCTCCCGCAGGGATGCCTGCAGTTGCAGGGCCCAGATGTAGCGCGGCGCGCTGATCGCATTCCCGGCCGCCACCAGCTCCTTGAGCTGCGGGCTGGTCAGCTCGGGATACTGCGTCACCAGCGCATCGAAGATCGTGGCCGCCTCCGCCGCCAGGATGACCTCCGCGGCTTCGAAGCCCTGCCAATAGCGTTCGGGAAGCGCCAGCGGCTCGACGCTGGCGCCGGCGCGCCGAAGCTTTTCCAGCGCCGTCTCGAACGCCTGGTTCTGCTCGGCGCTGACCCGATCCCAGATCGGCGGGCGCACCACGCCGAGGCGGAGCGACGACATCGCCGGAAGGACGTCACCCTCGACCGCCTGCGCCGCCCCCGCAGCGTCGGCCCCGTCCGCCAGCAGCCCGAACGCGAACGCCGCGTCCGCGACCGACCGGGTCAGGAAGCCGACGTGATCGAGCGACTGCGCCAGCGGGTGGACGCCATCGCGCACGATCGCGCCGAAGCTCGGCTTGAATCCGACCACCCCGCAATAGGCGGCGGGGCGCACGATCGAACCGACAGTCTGGGTGCCGAGCGCCATCGGCACGATGCCGGCCGCCACCGCGGCCGCCGACCCGCTCGACGAGCCGCCGGGCGTGTGCTGCGGGTTGTGGGGATTGACCGTCGGCCCGGGGCTGCGCCAGGCGAACTCGGTGCTCACCGTCTTGCCGAACACGATGCCGCCGAGCTGCTTGATGCGGGTGACGATCGGGGCGTCCTGATCCGGAACGTGATCGGCGTAGACCCGCGATCCGTTGGTGGTCGGGATGCCGGCGGTGGCGATGATGTCCTTGACGCCGATCGGGACGCCGGCCAGCGGCCCCTCGCCGCCCGCGAGCTGATCGGCCGGCAGACGATGACAGAACGCCTTCAGCCACGGCTCGACCTCGTCGGCGCGCTGGATGCAGGTGGCGAGATAGTCGGCAGGGCTGAGCGTTCCTTCACGAAACGCGCGATGGACCGCAAGCAGTCCCAACGGATACGACATGGTGGAGATGGTCCTCGGCACGGGAACAAGACGCCGGCGATCTCTCGGATCGCCGGCGTGTCGGCTTCGTTACTTCAGCGCGAGCGCCGGCTTGACGTAGTCCTGGATGACGAAATCCTCGTACTTCGGCGCCTGCTTCAGATTGCCGAGCGCGATCTGGGTCTGCATCGCGGTCTCGAACGCCTGCTGCGTGGTCTGCACGCTGCTCGGATAGACGTTCTCCGCCATCATCCGCCGCACCGCCGCTTCGACGATCTTGGGATCGAGCGTCGGGAATTCCTTCTGGGCGATTGCGACCGTCTCATCCGGATTGTTCTTCATGAAGCGCAGCGCCAGCTCCATCGCATTGACGACCGCCTGCGCGTCCTTGGGATCGACGTTCTTGCGCGCGGTGATCGACGAGAACGCGTACGGGCCGTAGGCTTTCGGGAATCCGATCACCACCTTCATGCCCTTGGCCACCACTTGGTCGAGGCCCGGCTCGTACAGCACCGCCAGCTTGGCCTGACCGCCGAGGAACGGGCCCGGTTCGGAGCCGATCTGCACCTGCAGCAGGTCGACGTCGGAGTCCGGCTTCATGCCGTTGTCCTTCAAGAGCTTCATGAACAGCGAGGTGCTGGTGGTCGGCATCAGGCCGGCGACGACCTTCTGGCCTTTCAGATCCTGCAGCGTGTCGTACTTGAAGTCGGGCGTGGCAGCGACCCACACGGCGGCGCCGTTCACGACGTTGCAGATGATGGCGACATCGGCGCCCTTCGAATTGGCGATCGCGGTCCACTCCGGGCCGTGGATCGAGAACGCCGCACTGCCCGACAGCACGGCGGACAGCGCCGTCGTCGGCGAGCCGGCGGTCTCCTTGTCGACGTCGAGGCCCTGCTGCTTGAAGAAGCCCTTGTCCAGCGCGACGTAGAACGGCAGGTAGAGCATGGATTGAAAGGCCTGCGAGATCTTGACCTGCTTGGCCATCGCCGCGGTTGGCACCGCTGTCGAGATCACGAGCGACGCCACGACAGTGGCTGCACCGACGAGTCTTCCGATCGAACGCATGAGGTTTCGGCTCCGAGGTTGAGTGAACAGGATGGTGGTAGTTGGTGCGGCCGCGTCTAGGCCTGAATCCGGACGTGTCCGGCGTCCTGCTTCCAAGGCAGCAGGTAGCGCTCCAGCGCATCGATCCCGTGGTAGAGCACGAAGCCCATGAACATCAGGACGAACAAGCCGACCCAGACCGAGTTGAGGTCGTAGAGGCTCGATGCGTTGTAAACGAGATGGCCGAGGCCACGTTTGGACGAGATGAACTCTCCGACCACCGCGCCGACCAGCGCGAAGCCGATGTTGATCCGGAAGGTGGCGATGATCGCCGGCAGCGACGACGGAACCACCACGCTGTAGAAGATCTGGTGCTTGGAGCCGCCCATCGACAGCATCAGCGACTGCAGGTCCTTGTCGCTGTCCTTGGCGGCCTGATAGGCCGCGATCAGCGCCACCAGCGCCGTCATCGACACCACCAGCACGACCTTCGACAACAGCCCGGTGCCGAACCACAGCAGGATCACCGGAGCCAGCGCGATCTTCGGGACGCTGTTCAGCGCCACGATGAACGGCTCGACCATTCGTGCCACGAAGATCGAATACCACATCGCGAGGCCGAGAACCGATCCGACGATCGTGCCGACGACGAAGCCGATCAGCGCTTCGTAAAGAGTGTAGCCGCTGTCGACGAACAGCGAGCCGTCGAGCAGTTGGGCTTCGAACCGCAACCAGATCCCGCTCGGCTTGCCGACCAGGAATTCGGAGATCCAGCCCATCCGGACGCCGAACTCCCACAGCAGGAAGAACGCCACCACCGCCAGCGTCTGCAGCGCGGTGCGGCCGACATGCGTATCGAGCGCGACGATCAGACGCTGCGTGGCGCTGACCTTTTCGAGAGCGGGTCGGACGGCGGAGCCGCCGGCGCGGGATGCGACTTCTGTGGCGCTGCTCATCAGTTGGACTTCACTTTTCGGGTTTGAATGTCGAGCTCGCCGCAGAGCATGTGGAAGTACTCCGAGAAGCGGTGATCGCTGCGCGCCTCGACCGGTCCGGCGCGCTCGATGTCGATGTGATGGACGTTCTTGACCTTGGTCGGCCGTCCGCTCAGCGCCACCACGCGCTTGGACAGTGCCACGGCCTCGTCGACGTCGTGGGTGATCAGGATGACGGTCTTGTGGAAGGTCTCGACCGCCTCCATCAGCACGCCTTCGAGATACAGCCGCGTCTGATAGTCGAGCGCGGAGAACGGCTCGTCGAGCAGCAGGATGTCGGGGTCCATGATCAGCGTGCGGATCAACGCCACGCGCTGGCGCATGCCGCCCGACAGCGTCTTCGGATAGGCCTTCTCGAAGCCGGACAGGCCGAAGGTCGACAGATACTCCCGCGCGGTGTCGAGCGCTTCGGCATCGGCGACGCCGCGCACGCGCAGGCCGAGCAGCACGTTTTCCAGCACCGTCCGCCAGGGAAACAGCAGATCCTTCTGCATCATGTAGCCGATGCGGCCGCGCAGGCTGCTGACCGGCTCACCGCGATAGATCAGGCTGCCGCTGTCGGCGTTGAGCAATCCGGCGATCACGTTGAAGATCGTCGTCTTGCCGCACCCGCTCGGCCCGATGATGCTGACGAAGTCGCGCTCGTAGATGTCGAAGGACAGACCGTCGAGAACCGGTACGGCGCCGCCCTTTCCGGGAAACACCTTGCGGACGTCTCGAACGCTGAGTTGGATCTGCGGCTCTGCCATGGATTTGCTCCTTTGCGAATGCTTTGCAAAGGCCATGCCAGCACGCAGACGAAAGTCGCAGAAGTATCAATTCCCCTTGCGCCACAACGGTTAGCGCGAAGTCGCCCGCCGTCGCCTCGATCGCCGCCGCTGCGCGCCGGGGTCCGCCGCCGGCTGTAATGCATTGTGCATAATGCACAGCGATGCGGCAGCGATCCCGGACCGATCTGTGATATTGCGGGATTGAACGGCGGCTGCGCGACAACCTGGATGAGCAGCCGGGCGGTCGCGACGCGCCGAAGGCAATCAGGGGAGTGAACGATGCGGAGACGTGGACAGCCCACGACGGTCCGCCAGCATGTCCTGCTCGATCTGCGGACCAAGATTCTGCAGGGGCGCTACCCGGCCGGGACGCGGCTGCGCCAGGAGGAGATCGCGCGCCAGCTCGAGGTCAGCACCACGCCGGTGCGCGAAGCGTTTCGGGACTTGCTGTCCGAAGGGCTGATCTCGCTCGACGCAAGGCGCGGCGCCGTGGTGCGCGGGCTGACGCTGGACGACGTCCAGGAAATCTACCAGATGCGGATCCGGCTGGAGCCGCTGTTGGCCGCCCGCACCTTCGATCGCATCACCGAAGACGATCTGGCGCGCGCCGAGGTCTGCTACCGCAAGATGTGCGGCAAGGTGTCGGCGCAGAGCTGGGCCGGACTCAACGAGGAGTTTCATGCCGCCCTGACCGGCAACACCACCAGCGGCCGGCTCGGCGGCGTCGTCTACAATCTGGCCCACGCCGCCTCGCCTTACGTGGTGCTGTCGCTGTTCGCCGATCCCGACATCCGCGACATGAACAATCGCGACCACGCCGAACTGCTGGCGCTGTATCGAAGTCGCGATCGCGACGGCGTGGTGGCGACCACCGAACGCCATCTGGCGCAGACGCTGCGGCTGATCGAACAGGAGGCGCAATTGAAGTCCGCGCCTGTGCCGACCGACGACGACCAAATTCTCTCCGCCGCCCGCTGAGGCCGACGCCGGCGCCGCTGGCCAACGTGCGGGCGCGCTAAGTCCCCGACACCCAGGCCAGCAGCAGCGCGAAGCCGGCGAGCCCGACGGTGACGTGCGTGCCGAGCAGGACGTTGGCGCCGACCGGCGAGCGCCGCGCCAGCGCGGCGATGAAGCCGGAGAACGCCGACACCGCGAACAGACCGGCCGCGATCTTGCCGAAAGAGACGCTATCCGTCGTCGCGGCTCCATCGGGCGTGCCGTGCAACAGCATCACCAGGGTTTCGAGGCCGCCGAAGCCAAGCAGCAAATGCAGCGCCACCAGCCCCTGCTTGCGCTCGCCGCGCAGATACAACAGCCCGAGATACAGCCCCAACGCCGTCGCCGCGCTGAGGATCACCAGCACAGGAGCCACCGTCATTCCGCCTCCGAACACTTCGTTGCGAGGCTGGATTTAAGCATGGAGGTCCCAGGTTGAGAACAGTTTCTCTGCCCGTCATTCCGGGGCACGCGCGCAGCGCGTGAACCCGGAATCTCGACGTGCTGGTGGACGGCACCGCCGCGCACCTTGCGGCGTCTTCCTTGGCGATAACCGCGAGATTCCGGGTTCGCGCTGGCGCGCGCCCCGGAATGACGAGAACAAGCAGCAGCCGCCTACGCCACCGACTTGGCGTGGGTGAGCTGGTTGATCTTGCGGATGTGCTCCACCGCGTCCTGGGCGGCCTGGCTGTGGGTGAACAGCTCCAGCTCTTCGACCTCGCGGTCATCGACCGGGGTGATTGCCGTATCGGTGTAGCTGAGCCGGTTCGGGTCGTTGCGGATCTTGCGGCGCAGGCCGTCGATCCAGAACCAGTGCCGGACGTTCTGCACCAGCTTTCGCGCGCCCCCGGCGACCAGCTTCGGATAGAACACCAGCGCCGGCTCGACCGGCAGCGTCGGCCGGCGGTCGAGCCGGTATTTCAGCCGGATGATGCCGCCCTGCAGCGGATGCACCTTCTCGATCCGGACCATCGACGAGAACAGGAAGATCATCGACGCCAGCCGCGACACGCCGACGCCGGTCGCGGCGGCACGGCGCAGCATCCGCTCGATGTGTTCGGCCGAGTAGTACAGCTCCCACGCCTTGAGATACGCGCCCTGCCACTGCTCCCGGCTCATCTTCGGATGCGGCGTGACGACGTGCTCGATGTCGAAGCGGTTGAGGTCGCTGTCCATCGCCACGCCCTGCTTGAACAGGCGCTGGTGATCCTCGGAGCCCGGCAGCGGCGTCAGACAGAAGAACTCCAGGATGTCGAGCGGCAGCTCCTTCTGGATGATGGCGATGTCCTCGGCGATGCTCTCCGGCGTGTCGTGCGGAAAGCCGAGAATGTAGCCCGCATAGGTGATCACCCCGGCCTTCTTCCAAGCCAGCAGCATCTGGCGATATTCGGTGATCTTGTTCTGACGCTTCTTGGCCGAGGCGAGATTCTGCGGGTTGATACTCTCGAGCCCCAAGAAAGTGCGGACCACGCCGGCCGCCCGCGCCTTGTCGATGAAGCCGTCGATCTTGTGGCACAGCGTATCGACCTGGATCACCAGCTTGATGTCCTTCTGCCCGGTCGCGGCGAATTCGCGGCGCAGCGCGGCGAGCCGATCGAGGATCACCTCCCAGTCCTTGTTGCGGGCGAAATTGTCGTCGGTCATGAAGAACCAATTGACGCCCTGCGCCATGTTGGCGCGCACCAAACGCTCGATATCGTCGGCGCTGCGGCCGCGCGATTTGCGGCCCTGCACGTTGATGATGGTGCAGAACGAGCACTGATACGGACAGCCGCGTCCCGCATCGAACGAGGTCTGCAGGCTGAACGTGCCCTTGAGGAATTTGCGCGGCAGCACCGGGGTCGGCGCGCCTTCCAGGCACGGCAGGTCGTTCAGGTAGTTGTACAGCGGCTTCAGCGCGCCGCTGGCAGCGTCGCGCAGCAGCTCGTCGCAGCGGCCTTCGAGTTCGCCGGCGTACAAAGTGACACCGAGATCGAGCGCTTCCTGCAGATCCGGCTGAATGCCCGGCAGCATCGCGATGCAGCCGGAGACGTGGAAGCCGCCGATCGCCACCGGCACCCCGGCGGCCCGCAGCGGGCGGGCGATATCCATCGCACGCGGGAACTGATTGGACTGCACCCCGACGATGAACACCAGACCGAAGAAGTCATGAGCCCGGAACCGCTCGATGATCTGCGGAATACGCGTGCGGGTGTTGATCTCGTCGGCCGCCGTAATATCGATCTCGACGTCGCCGAGAACGCGCCGCTGCCGGGCGTCTTCCGCGAGACTATAGACCACTGCCAGCGAGTTGGAGGGGATGAACGACCTGAACCACTGGATGACGTAGCCGTCGTCGTCATAGTGCGATGGTTTGATCAGTGCGATCTGGAACCGCTTCGACGGCCGCGCCGCCGGTTGCACACTCGCCATTGCCGCCCTCACCTGCTCTCGCAGCCGAAAGCGATCCCGCCCTCGGCCTCCCCCATAAGAGCTTGGCTCAGGTCGCCGGGCGCTGGCAAGGACGCCCGGCACAACTCACTCAATTATCACTGCAAACTAATCGCATATGTTGCGGCCCGGGTACTAACCGTACGCTAACAGGCCAGCAACGACCTTGGTGAGACGCAGCAGCAACAGGTGTGTCTCAATTTGCACAGCGGGCTGGGAACTCAGTCGCGGTAAGTCGTCACTCCGGCTTCCGCACCGTCAGGTGCAAAAACCGGGCGAATTCCTGATCGAATCCCTTGCCTTCACTGGTCTCGACCGCGACCGATGCCCAGGTGCCGGCTTCCGCGTACTGCGCGCGCAGCCACTCCTCCGACGGATAATTGTAGTAGCGCGCGAGCTTGTCGCGCCCCTCGCCGTCGCCGGACTTGTAGCTGGCGTAGAACAGGCCGCCGGGCTTCAACGCCCGCCAGATCAGCTTCAGCACGTCGGCAAGCTCGTCGCGCGGCACGTGCAGCAGGCAGGCGTGAGCCCAAACGGCGCCGTAAACTTCGACAGCGTCAAGCTGATGGAACAGCATGGTACGGACCGGTCGTCCGAGCCGGCGCGACGCTTCGGCCGCCAGTTCCGGGGAGCCGTCGGTCGCGTCCACGTCGAAGCCGGACGCGAGCATCGCTTCGGCCTGGTAGCCGGCCCCGCAGCCGAGTTCCAGGATCCTGGCGCCCGCCGGCAGTTCGTCCAGGAACTGGGTCAGCGTCACGCTGCGTGGCTGGCGCTCGGCGTAAGCGGTGGCGTTGCCGCGGTAGAACCGCAGCGTGTCGTCGTCGAAAGCTTGGGTCATGGCGATTTCCGAGTGACGCGGCTCCCGGTGGCGAAACCGCGAGCCGCAATGCTGAGAGCGATCCGCTAGTCGACCCCGCCGGTGTCGGGCAAGCCCAGCATCAGTCGCATGTTCTGCACCGCGGCGCCGGAGGCGCCCTTGCCGAGATTGTCGAGCCGCGCCACCAGCACCGCCTGGCGGTGGGCATCGCTGCCGAACACAAAGAGTTCAAGCTGGTTGGTGTCGTTCAGCGCTTCCGGTTCGATCCGGCCGCCCGCGTAGGGCGCCGCGTCGAGCGGCGGCACCGACACATAGGCACTGCCGGCATAGCGCTGCGCCAGCGCGGCGTGCAGGTCAGCGGCCGCCGGCTTGCCCGGCAGCGTGTCGAGATGCAGCGGCACCGACACCAGCATGCCCTGGCGGAAATTGCCGACCGAGGGGATGAAGATCGGCCGCCGCGACAACGCCGAATACTTCTGGGTTTCCGGCAGATGCTTGTGCGCAAAGCCGAGGCCATACAGCTCGAACGCCGGCGCGGTGCCGGCTTCATAGGCCGCGATCATCGACTTGCCGCCGCCGGAATAGCCGCTGACGGCGTTGATCGTCACCGGATAGTCGGCCGGCAGCAGGCCGGCATCGACCAGCGGCCGCAGCAGCGCGATGCCACCGGTCGGATAGCAGCCCGGATTGGCGACCTTCTTGGCGGCGCGGATGTTGTCGGCCTGCTCCGGCGCCAGTTCGGCGAAGCCATAGACCCAGTCCGGCGCGACCCGAAACGCGGTCGAGGCGTCGAGCACCTTCGGGCCAGCCGCGCCGAGCTCGTCGATCAGCGCCACCGTCTCCTTGGCGGCATCGTCCGGCAGGCACAGGATGACGAGATCGACCTCGGCCATCAGCGCACGCTTGGCGGCGGCGTCCTTGCGCTTGTCCTCGGCGATATCCTTGACGGTGACCTGGCCGTGGCGGGCCAGCCGCTCGCGGATGCCGAGCCCGGTGGTGCCGGCAGCGCCGTCGATGAACACCACCGGCTTGCCGCTCGCAGCCCGCGTCTGGCCTGGATTGGTGCTGTCGGTCAGGGTCATTTATCGCTCCTTGATCAAGCGGGTTCGCCGGCGAGTACCGGCACGGTGTAATCCAGATGCGGCCGCAGCGCGACCATCTCGGCCGCGATCTCCTGCGAGCCGGGGTTGGGCCGCCGCGCCAGCGCGGAGGCGACCGCGACGTGATCGGCGTCGGACTTGTGCTGGTTGAGCTTGAAGCTGCCCGCCACCGCATCCACCCGCATCATCACCCCGACGATCGCCTGCTTCATCGCATTGCGCCGGCCGGCCGCCATCTTGGCCATGGTCCACGGCGGCTTCGGCGCCAGCGCGGTCTCGAACATGGCGCTGACGTCGTCGAGTTGCGCGTCCAGTTCGCTGACCGACATCACCGCCGCCGGACCGGTCAGCTGCACGCTCTTGTACAACCAGGTCGGCACCTGATCCGGCGAAGCGTACCAGTCAGCCGACACATAGGCATGACCGGCGGTCACCGCCATCAGCCACGGGGTCCGGGCATCGGCGCAGCGCGCCAGCGGATTGTTGCGCGCAATGTGGAACGACAACAGCGGCGTGCCGTCGCTGGCATATTGGATCGCGAACGGCAGCGGCGATGCGATCGGCCCGGCGGCGTCATGGGCGCAAGCGAGGCCGAAACCCTGCGCCGCCGCGAACGCAAGGCAGGCGGACCGGTCGGGCTTGAACTGGGGTGGCGCATACATCGAAAGGCTCCTGGTTTGAACGGGAGCCGCCGGATCGATGCGCGTAAGGGGGATGTGAGGCTCACCTGCCGCGGACCGTAACCGGCGGCAGGGACGACGCTGTCAGACGCGCGCGTCAGCCCATGCCGCGGGACTGCGGCGGCGGGCTTTGGCGGTGGTGAGCGCGTTGAGCATGGCGCGTTGATAGGAGCGGTTACGTACCAGGTCAACCCATGGCGCGCGCAGATCTCGGTCTCGCTCATGACGACGCTGCCGCACGCACGGCTTGCCAAGCGCACTATTGGGCTGTATTTCCCCGCGCACTGGTCGGCAGTTCACCAAGGCGTCGCTGTCCCCTCGGGGAAGCTAAACCTGCCTGTTTCCTCGATCGGCAGACACTTGTCCCGTGCCGCCGTCGTAAGTCAGCGACCAACGACATTCATCGTTCGGCACGATCGAGGATGAGGTCATGACCAGAACTGCTTTCCCGTTCGCCACCCAGGATGTGTCCGCGCTGGCGCGTGCGCTCAACCGCGAGCTTGACGCCCAGGGTCACAAGCTCGGCCATGTCGAGATGCTGAACCTGCTGGCGCGCTCAGCCGGCTATCGCAACTTCCAGCATTTTCGCGCCCAGTTCGACGCCGAGGACATGCTGCAACGCCAGCCCGAACCGGAGCCGGCTCCCGATCTGCAGAAGGTCGCGCAGGCGACCCGTTACTTCGACGCCGGCGGCGTGCTCACCCGATGGCCGAAGAAGGCCAGCCACCGCCTGCTCTGCCTGTGGGTGATGTGGTCGCGGGTGCCGGCGGGCCGCGAGTTGAGCGAGAAGCAGCTCAACGAGCTGCTGCTCGGCCATCACGGCTTCGGCGATCACGCGCTGCTGCGCCGCATGATGTGCGACACCGGCCTGATGACCCGCACCCGGGACGGCCGAGTGTATCGCCGGGTCGAGCAGAAGCCGCCGCCGGAAGCGGTGGCGCTGATCCGCCACCTCGCCCCGCGGCTCGCGGCCTGATCGCCGGCTAAGCCCGACAAACGAGGCCTATCATGACGACTCCCCAGACCTGGGGCGGCGGCGCGCTGCCGCTCGCCCTGCCCGCGGCCACGCTCGTTCAGACCGCGCGCGGGCGGATCGAACTCGCTCATTGCGGCAATGGTCCGGCCGTGCTCGCTTTGCACGGCGGCATGGGCGGCTATGACCAGAGCCTGCTGCTCGGCCGCGCGGTGCTCGGCGACGCGCCGGCGCATCGCGTGCTGGCTCTGTCGCGGCCCGGCTATCTCGGCACGCCGCAATCGAGCGGCACGTCCCCGAGCGCGCAGGCCGATCTCTACGCGGCACTGCTCGACACGCTGGCGATCGAGCGCGCCGCAGTGATCGCCGTCTCGGCCGGCGGCCCGTCGGCACTGCAGTTCGCCCTCCGCCATCCCGACCGCTGTGCAGCCGTAGTCCTTGTATCGTGCTGCACCGGCACTCTGGCTATCCCCCCGGAGGTCCGGTCGCGGCTGCCGATAATGCGCTGGATGGCACGGCTGCCGTGGCTGACCGCCTGGCTGGCGCGGCGAGCCGAACGCCATCCGGAAAGGTCTGCCGAGCGGGCTATTCCGGATCCGGTCGTGCGGGCGCGAACGCTGGCCGATCCGTCGGCCAGCGCGATGCTCGCGGGGCTGCAGACCAGCGTGTTCGTGCGGATGGCGGAGCGTCTGCCCGGAACGCTCAGCGACACCGCCACCTTCGCCACGATGCCGCCGATCGACGCCGCGCAACTTGTTCCGCCACTACTCGCGATCCATGGCACCGCCGATCGTGTCGTGCCGTTCGCGCACGGCGAGCGTGTCGCGCGTGAGTCACCGCGCGGCGAGCTGATGACGATCGAAGGCGGCGAACACGTCAGCCTGTTCACCCACCTCGACGAGGTCCGCGCGCGTGCAAGCGCCTTTCTCAGGCAAGCCTGATTGTCAGATTACTGGACTCCATGGCGCCGGCACCAGCCGGTAGCCGTCGCCGTCCTTGGCGACGTGGCCCATCGCCGGGAACGGGAAATGGAAGCCCTGCACCCGCATCTTCTCGGCGGCGAGCATGTCGTAGGTCTTGCGCCGGGTGGTCTCGGCCATCGCCGGATCCTGATCGAACATCAGGTGCCAGCCGGGGTGCGCGACGAACAGCGCCGGCAGATTGGTGACGTCGGACTGGATGAATACCTTGTCGGCGCCGGACGACAGCACGAACGAGGTGTGGCCGGGAGTGTGGCCACGGGTCTCGACCGCCAAAAGGCCCGGCGCGACGTCCTTGCCCCACTCGTAGGGCGTGACCTTCTTGTTGAGCCCGGTGTCGAACACTTTTCGCGCGGTCTGAAACACGCTCTGCATCCGCCCCGAAGGCGCGCGGCTCATCTCGCCGTCGTCCATGAAATATTTCCACTCCGCCGCCGGCACCAGCACCTCGGCGTTCGGAAACGCCGGCTTGCCGGAGGCGTCGAGCAGGCCGTTGATGTGGTCGGCGTGGAAATGCGAGATCACCACCAGATCGACCGCCTTCGGATCGAACCCTGCAGCCGTCACGTTGCTGGCGAACTGGCCGACATTGCCCTTGCTGGACGCGAACGCGCCGGGACCGTTGCCGGTGTCGACCACCACCAGCTTGCCGCCCGTGTTGATCACCAGCGGCGCGAACTGGATCGAAACCTTGTCCTTCGGCAGGAATGAGGCTTCCAGCGCTTCGCTGACCTCGTCTTTCATGACGTTGGTGACGAAGCCGTCGGACAGCGGGAAGGTGTTGATGCCGTCGGAGATCACGTTCACCTGGGCGTCGCCGACCCGGTAGCGATAAAAGCTCGGGGCCTGCTTGTCGGCGACCGGCGCCGCCGCATGGGCGGGCATGCTGCGCAGCAACGGTGTGGCTGCAAGCGCGGCGCTCGCAGTGAGGGCGTGACGTCGGGTCAGGTCCATGGCGTGTCCTCGCTGATGATTGGCCGCTCAGTCTAGGCGGCAAGCGATGGCAGGATCACGTCATGACGCGCATTTGATCGAGCCGTCGGCTAGGTCCGCAGCAACCAGCCGACCCCGATCGACAGCCCGTCCCCGAACAGCAGCAGCACCGCCGACCACACCAGCGCCGACAATACGTTGGCGATCTGGAACTGCCAGTACGGCATTTCGAAGATACCGGCCGCGAGCGGCACCGAGGCGCGCAGCGGCCCGAAGAAGCGGCCGATGAAGATGCTCGGCACCCCCCATTTCTGCACGAAATCCTCGCCCCGCGTCAGCAGCCCCGGGAACTTCGACAGCGGCCAGATCTGGGCGACGCTGTTCTTGTACCGATAGCCGAACCAATAGGACACCCAGTCGCCCAGCGCAGCCCCGGCGGCGCCGGCGATCCAGACCGGCCAGAAGCTGATACCGGAGGCACCGACCAGCGCCCCGATCGCCACCAGCGCCCCCCAGGCCGGAACCACGAGGGAAATGAAAGCGAGCGACTCCCCGAACGCCAGCGCCAGAACCACCGGCGCAGCCCACACCTGATGCTCGCGCACGAATTCGATGAGGCCGCGAAATGCTTCGTCCATTGTCCTACTGATCTGCAGGCGCCCCTGCCGTGGGGTCACGAGGCTGTCGCATCGCACGACCAACGCACGCCCGACAAGCTCAACCAGCCGTGACGGATTGCCCGGGGCGGTCGGCAGACCAGACCCAAATGGCCTGAATGCGGCGGTCTGCCCCGGAAGCCGCTCGATCCTGCGTTTCGGACGCCGCTCTGCACGTCATACCGCCGCGCCCTGTCCGCAGACGGTGTCATGGGTGGCGTCCGGCCCCTGGCTGGCCTTTCCAACGCCCGTCCGCCGGCCTATATGCGCCATCCGGCGATCCGCCGCACCGGCGGCACGATCGGAAGGCCGTCGCCGCCCTGCGTCGCCGGCCGTCACCACCAGCGGCCTTCCATGGCATAGTTGCTTCCAGCGATTCGCGCGGAGCGGTGAGCTGGCGCGCCCCCTAAAGATCTCAGGACCCCTTTCAAGACTCATGGCCAAGGCATTGAAGGCAAGCTCGAAATCGAAATCCGCCAGCGACCTGTTCGGGGCCGCGCCGAAGTCCGCCGCGCCTAAGGCGGCGGCGAAGCCGAGCGGCGCTGAGGACGGCTATACCGCCGCGGACATCGAGGTGCTGGAGGGGCTGGAGCCGGTCCGGCGCCGCCCCGGCATGTATATCGGCGGCACCGACGAGAAGGCGCTGCACCATCTGTTCGCCGAGGTGATCGACAACTCGATGGACGAAGCGCTGGCCGGCCACGCCACCTTCATCGAGGTCGAGCTCGCTGCCGACGGCTTCCTCACCGTGTCCGACAATGGGCGCGGAATTCCGGTTGATCCGCATCCGAAATTTCCGAAGAAGTCAGCGCTCGAAGTGATTATGTGCACGCTGCACGCCGGCGGCAAGTTCGACAGCAAGGTGTACGAGACCTCGGGTGGTCTGCACGGCGTCGGCGTCAGCGTCGTCAATGCGTTGTCGTCGCGTCTTGAAGTCGAAGTGGCGCGCAACCAGCAGCTTAGCCGCATGGTGTTCGAGCGCGGCCATCCCAAGGGCAAGCTCGAAAGCCTCGGCAAGGTCAACAACCGTCGCGGCACCCGCGTCCGCTTCAAGCCTGACACCGAGATCTTCGGCGCCAAAGCAGCGTTCAAGCCGCAGCGGCTGTTCAAGATGGCGCGGTCGAAGGCGTATCTGTTCGGCGGCGTGAAGATCCGCTGGAAGTGCGATCCCGAACTCCTCAAGGGCATCGAGGACGTTCCGGCCGAGGATGAATTTCATTTTCCCGGTGGCCTGAAGGACTTCCTCGGCGCGGCGATCCACAACGACACCCTGGTGCACCCCGACATCTTCGCCGGCAAAGCCGGTCGCAACGGCGCCCATGGCGCCTGCGAATGGGCGGTCGCCTGGACGGCCGATGCCGACGGCTTCCTGTCGTCGTACTGCAACACCGTGCCGACGCCCGACGGCGGCACTCACGAGTCCGGCCTGCGCAGCGCCCTGCTCCGCGGCCTGAAGGACCACGCCGAGCGCGCCGGCCAGGGCAAGCGCGCCTCGTCGATCACCTCGGAAGACGTCATGGTCGGCACCGCGATCATGCTCAGCGTGTTCGTGCGCGAGCCGGAATTCCAAGGCCAGACCAAGGACCGCCTCGCCACCGCCGAAGCCCAGAAGATCGTCGAGCAGGCGATCAAGGACCCGTTCGACCACTGGCTGTCGGGCAATCCGGTGCAGGCCAACAAGTTGCTCGACTTCGTCGTCGAGCGCGCCGAAGAACGGCTGCGCCGCCGCCAGGAAAAGGAAATCTCGCGCAAGACTGCGGTGAAAAAGCTGCGGCTGCCCGGCAAGCTCGCGGACTGCACCTCGACCGCGGCCGAAGGCTCCGAACTGTTCATCGTCGAGGGCGACTCGGCCGGCGGCAGCGCCAAGCAGGCGCGCGACCGCAAGACGCAAGCTGTGCTCCCCTTGCGCGGCAAGATTCTCAACGTCGCCTCCGCCGGCAAGGACAAGGTGGTGGCCAACGCCCAGCTCTCCGACCTGATCCAGGCGCTCGGCGCCGGCACCGGGGTGAACTACCGCGAGGAAGATCTGCGCTATTCGCGCATCATCATCATGACCGACGCCGACGTCGACGGCGCCCACATCGCCTCGCTGCTGATCACGTTTTTCTACCGGCAGATGCCGAAGCTGATCGACGAGGGCCACCTCTATCTCGCGGTGCCGCCGCTGTACCGCCTGACCCACGGCGCCAAGACGGTGTACGCCCGCGACGACGCCCACAAGGAAGAGCTGCTGAAGAAGGAGTTCAACGCCAACGCCAAGGTCGATGTCGGCCGCTTCAAAGGCCTCGGCGAGATGATGCCGGCGCAGCTCAAAGAGACAACGATGGATCCGGCCAAGCGCACTTTGCTGCGCGTCGTGCTGCTCGCCGACGACCGCGACGGCACCGCCAATTCGGTCGAACGGCTGATGGGCACCAAGGCCGAGGCGCGGTTCGCCTTCATCTCGGAGAAAGCCGAGTTCGCCAGCGAAGAGATGCTGGACGTATGAGGCCTCAGATCGGTCAGGCGGCGTCCGCCGGCCGCACCTGACGGTCGATCTCCGCGCCCTTGTCACGCTCGATGACGGCGATGTCGTACTGGCTCTGCAGATCGAGCCAGAACTGCGGAGCATTTCCGAAATAACGGCCCAGCCGCACCGCGGTATCCGCAGTCATCGACCGACGACCGTTGAGAATGTCGGTGATCCGTCCAGACGGAACACCGATATCCAGCGCTAGCCGGTTGGCGCTGAGTTTCCGCGCCGCCAGTTCTCGCTTCAGCAGCCGGCCGGGGTGGGAAACAGGAGGCATAGTCGTCCTCTTTTTCAGCCTTTGTGATAGTCGACGATCTCGACTTCGAACGCATCACCTTTGCGAAACTCGAAACAAATCCGCCATCGGTCGTTGACCGTCATCGCCCATTGGCTCCTGCGCACGCCCTTGAGTTTGTGTAATCCCACGCTCTGCAGAGGATTGAGATCTTGCAGCGACTTGGCGGCATTCAAAGCCAGCAACAGGTCGATCGCCGCCTCGACATCAAGGCCGCGGAATTGGTCGGACCGGCTGCCGTCCCACAACTTCCGGGTGGCAGCATTGCGCCATGACCGGATCATGGCAGTTTCATACTACGGCAAACGGTGAATCTCAAGCCGCTCGGCTTGAGCGATTGGCGAAGCTGCGGCAGGCTGCCCGACCTTTTGCCTTCGTAACCTTGACGTCACGGCGGCCGCCGTGCCGCGATGAACTGCGTGCTGATCAACGACCCGGCCGCCGAGATGCGCCGCTTCGACCCGATCGTGATCCGGATCAGCCGCTCGCTCAGCGGCTAGCTGTGGAGCCTCAACAGGTTGTCCTCGGAGAGTCCGAGTCTGCTGATTGGCGGCTGTGATTTTATGCCGCCGTGAGGGCGGTGCCAATTGTATCGATGCAGCCAGATCGGCAGTTCCTCGGCCCTGCGTGTCGAGGTCGGATAGGCCTGCGCGTAAGCCCATTCCCTGAGAGCACTTTGGATGAAGCGCTCGGCCTTGCCGTTGGTTTTAGGTGTGTATGGCCTGGTGCGGATATGCTTGAGCCCGAGAGCGTGGCAGGCGTTTC